>DASZUZ010000521.1:0-6867 GCA_035547415.1 Bryobacteraceae bacterium
CACGTCGCGAAGGCCGATCCGATTACGAACGCGGAGGAACTGCTCGATTTTCAGCAGCTCGTCCGCATGACGCCCATTGCGGAAACCGTGGCTCGGCATGCCATCGAGCTGGTGAGAGCGACCCGCGTTAAAGATCCGAGTTCGCCGGAGGTCGTAAAGAAGTACGTCAATTATGGAGGCAGCGTCCGCGCCGCTCAATTCCTGGTGCTGGCCGCCAAAGCGAGAGCGCTGATGAAGGGTCGCTATCACGTGAGCTTCGAGGATGTGCGTGAGTTGTATATCCCGATCCTGCGGCACCGCATTCTGCTGAATTTCCACGCCGAATCGGACCGACTGAGTTCGGATGACGTGCTGCGGCAAATTCTGCAGGCGAAGCCAGCCCCGAGGGAATAAGGTTGTGGGCAGGCCAGCGTGCCTGCCCCGCGATCCGCGCCATGAACCCGGAAGATTCTTATCGAAATGCTCCAGCGATTCCTTGACCCCGCGGTCCTCGCCTCCATCTCGTCGCTCGACCTCGTCGCGAAAACCGTGGTTGACGGGTTCGTGGCCGGTCTGCATAGGTCCCCGACGTTTGGCTTCAGCCAGGAGTTCGCCGAATACCGTCAGTACGTTGAAGGCGACGATCTTCGGCATGTCGACTGGAACGTGTACGCCCGAACCGAGCGCATCTATCTCAAACGGTTCAAAGGCGAAACGAATTCCCAGCTCCTGATTCTGCTCGACACGAGCGCGTCGATGACGTACTCCTCCGGCAGCGTCAGCAAGCTCGACTACGCCCGTTACATTGCTGCCTCGCTCACCTATCTTTCTTCCCAGCAGCGTGACGCCGCGGGGCTGATCGTCTTCGATGAAGACGTCAAGACCTATGTTGCCCCTTCCACTCGCCAGGGCCAGCTCATGCGCCTGCTCCATGCGATCGAAAAGGCCGAGGGTGGAACCCGCACCGACTTCGCGAAGCCTTTCTTTCATTTCCAGCAGTTTCTGCACCGGCGCGGCATCGTGGTCGTCCTCTCCGATTTCTACGAAAACCCCGACACGATCGTCAAAGTTATTGAGCCCCTGCGCTATCACGGGAACGAAGTTGTAATGTTCCACCTGCTTGATCCCAACGAGATCGCGCCGAAGTTTCGTGACCCTGTGCTGTTGCTCGACGTCGAAGAGGATACAGCCATGGAGGTGTCGCCCGAGTATGCACGGAACGAATACCGGTCGAAAATCAACTCTCACCTGAAGGCGCTCGCTGAGAAGTCGGCCGCCGCCGGGCTCGAATACGTGTTTATGGATACGTCGAAGCCGCTCGACCCCGCGCTTCGCAACTATTTGTCGATCCGTCAGAGGAGAAGGTAATTGGGTTTCCTCACGCCATGGTTTCTCGCCGGAGTTGCGGCCGTCGGGCTGCCGGTATACGTGCATCTGCTGCGGCAGTACCGCCAGAAGCCGGTACCGTTCAGTTCGCTGATGTTCTTCGAGCGCCGGACGCAAAGCTCGGTAAAGCACCGCCGCCTGAAGTACCTGCTGCTGTTCGCGCTGCGTTGCGCATTCGTTGCGTTGCTGGCGCTTGCTTTCGCGCGGCCGTATATCCACTCGACGACAATCGCGCGCGCGAACGCGGGACGAACCATGGTGTTTGCGATCGATAACTCATTCAGCATGCGCCAGGGCGACCGGTTCGCCCGAGCCAAAGAGGCAGCGCGCGCCGAGATCAACAAGATGCGGGAGGGCGATCGGGGGCAGATCGTCACCTTCGGCGGTCCTGGCAAGCTACTGACGGACATGACGCCCGATCGTCAGGTCCTGCTCGCGGCGGTGAATTCACTCGAGCCCGGCGATGACGCCAGTTCGTACGCCGAGATTTCGCGAGTGCTTCGCTCGACGTCCGAGAGTCTGAAATCGGACGTCGAAGCGCACGTCTTCACGGACGATCAGAAGTCCTCGTGGCCGGCCAGCTTCTCGGATGCCCGGCTCGACAGCGGCACGACGCTGGTGCTTCACTCCTTTGCCGATAAGCCATTGCCGAACTGGACGGTGGAAAACGTCGACGCGCCCCGCCGGGTGTTCGATACGAAGAAGGTGCGAACCGTCGCCACCGTAGCGGGTTACAACACCGACGAGGCGACGCGTAAGGTGACTCTGTTCGCGAACGGTAAACAGGTCGAGACGAAGCAGGTGAAGATTCCGGCGGGCGGCCGCGCCACGGTGGAATTTCTGACGCTCGATGTTCCGTATGGCCTGACGAAATGCGAAGTACGGGTCGATAACGCCGATTCGTTCCCGAATGACGACCACTGGTTTTTCCCGGTGGAACGCGCGGATCCGAAAGCCGCGCTGCTTGTGCACGGCGACAATGACACGGCCAGTCCTCTTTATCTGCGGACTGCGCTCGAATCCGCGACCGATGCCGCATTCACTCTCGATTCACAGACGCCCGTTCAGGCCGCCAACGCCAACATTTCGAAGTATGCGTTCGTCATCCTCTCCGATGCCGGCCCTCTTCCGGCAAAGCTGGAGGAAGCGCTGGACAAGTACGTGCAGGCAGGTGGCTCCATGCTGGTGTCCCTCGGCAGAAACACCACACCTGGGCGTCCGGTTCCCGTCGCCGCGATTCCCGTCATGGCGCTCCATACGATTTCTCCCGACAACGAGCCGGTCCAGACGGTGGCGCAGGTTGACACTTCGTATCCTTCTTTCAGCCGCGCGCAGAACTGGGAAGGAGTCCAGATCTTTCAATACGTGAAGCTGCAGGCCCCTCCGGAGTCTCCCGATACGCGAGTAGCGGCGCGAATGGCGAACGGCTTGCCGCTGCTTGTGGATCGTAAGGCAGGCGAAGGGCACGTGCTGATCTTCGCGTCGGCTTTCGACAATATCGCGAACAACCTCCCGCTCCAGCCGGTGTGGCTGCCTTTTCTCGAGCAGACCACGCATGAAATGGGCGGGGTGGGCTCCTCGCGGGGCAACTACAAGGTCGGTTCGTATGCGGAACTGCGGACGGTCAAAGAAAAGAACATTCCGGTTGAAATCGTGGGACCCGGCGACAAACGCCTGCTGACGCTTTCGGAGTCGGCGAAAGCAAGTACTTTCCAGTTCCCGACAGAAGGTTTCTTCGACATTCGGCGCGCCAATGGCCGGGAAGAACTGGCCGCGGTCAATCCGGACCGGCGGGAATCGGATTTCTCGATCGTGGATTCGGACACGCTGAAATTGTGGAAAAATACTGGGATAGCGTCACCGGGCAACGGCGCGCAGGCTGGCTCAGCGTCGAGCCAGAACAATCAGCGTGACGACAACGCGGAACTCTGGTGGTGGGTGCTGGCATTGCTTGCGATGCTGGCGATTGCGGAATCGTTGGTGGGTAACCGGCATATGACCGCCGGGGCCGGTAAGGAAGCTGCATGAATCCCCTTGAAGGCATTGGACAGTATCTGGACCGGCTGGAGCGAAGGCTCCGGCTGATCACATGGACGAGAGGCGCGGCGGCGATTGCAGGAGCCGCTCTGGTTCTGACGCTGGCGATCGTGGCCGCGCTGATGGCTGCCGCCTTCTCACCCTCCAGTCTGGTTCTGGGGCGATTCGCATTGTTCCTCGGCATTGGCGCGGCGGTTGCCATCGCGCTGATCGTTCCGCTGCTGCGCATGAATCGCAGCCGCGTGGCCCAGGAAGGCGAACACAAACATCCCGGCTTCGACCAGCGGCTGCTCACCTTTACCGAGAAAGCGCGCGACAACGCTTCCGATCCTTTTTTGCCTCTGCTGGCCGCCGATGCTCTGGAAGTCGCGCGAGGCGCCGAGCCGGAACAGGTGATCGGCAACGGCAGGATTATTCAGTTTGCGTCTCTCGCCGCCGCAGCAGCGAGCGTGCTTCTCTGGCTCATGTTCTGGGGCCCCGGCGTGCTGGGGACCGGAACCGCGCTGCTCTGGGGCAGTTACCCGAAAGATCAGGTCAAGCTGATCTACAGCATCGATGTGCAACCCGGCTCGAAAACGATTCGACGCAAATCGGACCAGGTCATTACGGCGCAGTTAAACGGCTTCACATCGTCGAAGGCAAGCGTATGGGTACGCTACGTGAGCGGCTCGAAGTGGGAGGAAGGTCCCATGCAGCCGCAGAGCGGCGGACCTGGATTTTCTTTTCCGCTCGTCGGCGTCCCTGAAGACGCCGAGTATTACGTGGAAGCGGCGGGCGTCAAATCAAATACTTACCGGATTCACGTGGTGGATCTTCCGGCAGTGAAAAATCTCCGGGTGACATATAACTATCCCGCCTGGACGGGCCTTAAGGCTGAAGTGGAAGATCCGGGCGGGGACCTGCGCGCGGTGGAAGGAACCGTTGCGAAGGTGGAAATTCAAACCGACCGGCCGCTGGCGAACGCGCAGGTTCTGTTCGACGACGGGAAGCCGATCGATCTGGAGCCGACGCAGGATAACCGGACGACCGCGAACATCGCCATCGCGAAAGATGGCACGTACCACATCGGCGTTATGGATCACGGCGAGATGATTCGCCTGACCGATGACTATTTCATCGAAGCCAGGAAGGTATCGCCGCCGAATGTGAAGATCACGAAGCCAGGACACGACGCGAAAGTCAGCCCGATTGAAGAAGTCGACGTCCAGGTTTCGGGTGAAGACGAATATCCTTTGCAGGAACTGGATCTGCACTATTCCGTCAATGGCGGTCCCGAGAAGACCGTGTCGCTGCTGAAGCAGAAAGGCGCGAAGAAAGTCGATGCCGGCACGCTGCTTGCAATGGAAGACTACAAGCTGGTTCCGGGCGATATCGTCAGCATGTACGCCACCGCGAGGGACGGGAAAAACTCCTCGAAGACGGACATGCTGTTCATTCAGGCCGTGCCGTTCGAGTTCAATTACACGCAGTCGCAGCAGCAGGGCGGTGGCGGCGGCATGCAGATGGATCAGGAGCAGCAGATCTCGGAGCGCGAAAAAGAGATCATCGCGGCGACCTTCAATCAGGTAAGAGGCGACGCCAAAGCGAAAGCTGGCGCCGCCGAGAACGCGAAATATCTGGCGGACGTTCAGGCCAAGCTGCGCGACCAGGCGCAGTCGATGGCGAACCGTACGAAGGCCCGGCAGCTTGACGCAAACGGCGCGGCTTTCCAGCAATTCGTGAAGGAGATGGAAGCCGCGGTGGCGGCCATGACGCCGGCGTCGGAGAAGCTGAAGAGCCAGTCGTTCCAGGATGCATTGACGCCTGAGCAGCAGGCTCTGCAGCACCTGTTGCGCGCCGAGTCGACGTTCCGGGACATCCAGATTCAGATGAGCCGGGGCGGTGGCGGCGGCGGTGGTGGCGGCGGAGCCGGACGCGACCTCGCGAATTTATTCGACCTGGAACTCGACAAAGAGAAGAACCAGTACGAAACCAACGCGAGCTCGCAGTCTGAACAGCAGCAACAGAAGATTGACGATGCCATGAAGAAGCTGGCGGAGCTGGCGCGGCGCCAGCAGGAACTCGCCCAGCAACAGCAGAACAACCCGCAGCAACTCGCGCAGCAGCGCTGGCAGCAGGAAATGCTGCGGCGAGAAGCCGAGCAACTGCGCCGCGAGATGGAGCAGATGCAGCGCGGTGACCAGCAGGGCCAGCAAGGGCAGCAGTCGGGCCAGCAGTCGGCTTCATCGCAGAGTAACGGTCAGTCGGGGCAGCAGAGCGGCCAGCAGGGACAGCAATCCGGCCAGCAGTCGCGCGGTCAACAGAGCGGCCAGCAGATGGCGCGCAATAACCAGATGAGCCGCGGCCAGCAGCAACAGCTGGATCAGGCGATCCGCCAGCTTGAGCAGGCGACTCGCGATATGAGCAATTCCGCTTCGGCGAGGCAGAATGGCCAGCAGGGTCAGCAGGGCTCCGCGCAATCCGAAGCGCAGCGCGCGGCCGAGCGGCTGAAGCAGGCGCAGCAGATGATGCAGGCAATGGCCAACGCGCGCAACGGCTCGGAGATGAGCGACATCGCGAACAAGGCTGAGCGGCTGGCGGACCAGCAGCAGGATTTTGAACAGCGCCTGCGCCGCAATTTCAGCGGCGGTCAGGACAACCAGCAGACCGCGCAGCAAATGGCCGATGAAAAGCGGCAGATGCACAACGCTTACGATCAGTTGCAGAAGGAAATGCAATCGGCGTCGCGCGGACTCGCCGGGGCCCAGCCCGATCTCGCGAAGAAGCTGCGTGACGCGATGGGCAAGAGTCAGCAGGATGAAGTTGGCAACCGGATGGATTTCACGGAGCAGGCCCTGCGGCAGGGCTTAGGCCAGTACGCCGTGATGCGGGAAGCGCCGGTGACTCGTTCGCTGAACGAATTGAAGGACGAGATGAAGAAGCTCGAAGGCGCGGCCGGGCAGAGTCCGTCCGACGACAAGGGCAAAATCGCCACCCAGCAGGCGCTCGACCAGGCGGAACGAGTGCGCAAAGAGATCGAGCAGCTTTCGCGGGCGGCCCAGGCTTCGCGCCAGGGGCGCAACGGGAACCAGCAGGGTAATCAGCCCGGCGGTCAGCAGCGCGCCGGAAATCAGAATGGTCAGGGCCAGCGTCAGCAACAGGGCCAGGGTCAGCAACAGGCGCACAACGGCCAGCAGCAGGGCCAAGGCCAACAGGGTGGCCAGCAGCCCGGAGGTCAGCAGCCGGGTGGGCAACAGGGCGGAAATGGCCAGCAGGGCGGCGCACAGCAGGCGGGAAATTCCCCGCAGGGCAGCTCCGGCAATCAGGGCGGTGGCGGAGGCGTCAACAACGCCGGCGGTCCGCGCAATGGTCAGGCGTCGGGCGGCCTCGGCTGGAACGAGGGACAACTGAATGGCCCCGGCTGGCGCGGTGACACCCGCCGTCTGGATGCCCCCTACGCCGGCGATCTCCAGACAGGGCCGGTCA
>DASZUZ010000522.1:0-3437 GCA_035547415.1 Bryobacteraceae bacterium
CAACGTATTCGCGCGCCGCGTGACCCGATTTCGCGTTGATCTCTCCCGGCGTGATGTCATCCCGGCGAAGAAGGCCATGATCCAGCACATTCAGCGCACCGGGTTCATATTCGGAGCACCGCCGGATGCGCCGAATACGGACTCCGGAGTGGAGCAGGTCGTCATAGTACGCGAGCGCTTCGACGTCGCCGTAGACAACCACGGGGTGGGAGATCTGATTCTCGCGAAATGCCTTCAGCAGGATTTCGGGGCCGACCCCGCTGGAATCTCCCGCCGTAATACCAAATAGCTGATTCATATCAAGTTTTGTCGAATGGTCCGGAGAATGTCCGGTGCGCCGAACCCTCCCGCTTTCGTCACCCACAACAGATCGCCGCAACGGGAGACGGGTACGCCTTGTACAACTTCACCATACGGCTCCAGTCGCGGAGATCCTAGCGCGCGATGAATACCAAACGCGGTGTCGCCGCCGAAGATGATCAGACCATCGACAGAGGCCGATTCCAGCAGACGGCGGACACATTCACCAGTGCGCAGCGCCCGGTCGACTCCCTCGCCGCCGGTGTCCGCGTCGAAACAACTCCATTCATTTTCGAACCATCCCTGGCTGCGTGCGAAGGCAATCTGCGCGGCGGCGGCCGGATGCAGACTTCCGTTGACGACGAGAAAACGCCGGGCGAGTGGCCAGTTTGGCCTGCCGCGCGGCAAAGGACACAGGCGCTCGGCGAGGGCTTCCGCAAGCGCCGCCGGGCCCGCTGCGATCGCGGGTGGATCGCGCGCGAGAATTTCGCTCGCGGCGGCGGCCAGATCGGAATTCGACAAACCGTCGAGCACTCTGGCAGGAACTCCGGCCAGCAAAGCGCGGATGCTGCTATCCTGGACCGGATTCAACGGGTCTCTGGCAAAAGCGGTCTGATGAGCGGGAATTCCGTCGATGAACAGGCTGCCGTTTTGAACGGTGCGTCCCATGTCGGGATAGGCGGGCGCATAGACGAGAGGTCGCTCCGGCATGAGGTCCAGCAGAGCGTTGAGCTCGGCGGCGATGTTGCCCCGCAGCGTCGAATCCGTCTTCTTGTAAACCAGCCAGGGCGGAAACCGCAACGCGGACTGAAGAACATTATGAACGGATGCGGTCGCATCGGATGGGGGAAGATGTCGCGTCTCGGTATCGATGACGAGAACAGCCGATTCCGGAGGTGATGGGATCGACGTCTCCGTGGTGACAACGGCGTATAATCCATGGCCCGCAAACTTTGCGCCCACCTCGAGCGCGCCGGTCAGGTCGTCGGCAAGGGCCAGAATCCATCGGGTCTGTGGCATTTGGTCCCGCCGGGCAGCAGCGGTTCTTACAGTGTCTTATACGCCGACTCGTCTGGTTCGGAGGGTTAGTGTCTCGGCGGGAGAAGACTCTTTCGATTTCCCGGAAGGACGAAATCCGACGCCGGATGCCATTCCTCCGGTTCCCGGCGCGCCGGCGTTATATGCCCCTCGGGCTGGTACGGCCTTTCGATCCGGATTCCCTCGGAGGCGTAACAGACGAGACCTCCGAGCGCCCAGTGCAGGACACCGATGATCAGAATGAACTTGTCCTGGGTTCGCGAGAGATCTCTGGTGAAAATATTGACAAGGGCAACCGCGCCACAAACGACGCCTACGTAAAACCACCACAAGACCCAGTGGTGGATCCGTACATTGAGATGCATAAGCGGCTCCTGAGCTAAAGACGCATTGTCATTCGCGCCGGATACTACTGTCTTGACATGAGGTTTTCCGCGCTGATGCCCCAGCTTTGCGCGGTAGCGTCCCGCGTCACGGTGCGGTTTCGCCGTTTTGGGATAACCGGTCATTCCGTTCGGCGGTTAGAGTGAAACGAAGAGAATTCGCGGAAGGAACACCAATGCCCCTGCCCACAGACGAAACGCTTTTGAAGGTGAGTGAAGATCTGATCCGGCAATTCGATGCGATTTTCGGTCAGCACCCCGGTTTCCGGCCAGCCCACGCCAAAGGCGCCCTGCTCACCGGACTTTTCAAGCCGTCAGCGGAGGCAGGCTCCCTGACGCGCGCCCCGCACATGAATCGGCATCAAACGCCTGTCACCGTGCGTGTCTCCAACTCCACAGGCCTGCCGTTGATACCGGACAATGACCCCAACGCCAATCCTCGTGGAATTGCCGTTCGGTTTCACCTCGCGGAGCGAGTTCACACCGACGTCATCGGTCATTCGACGGACTGTTTCCCCACCCGGACAGGCGAAGAGTTTCTGGAATTTCTGCGAGCCTTCGCATCGAGCGATCCTTCGACGCCATCTCCCACTCCGATTCAGAAATTCCTCGGCTCGCATCCCGCGGCTCTGGCGTTCGTCCAGTCGCCGAAGCCCTTCCCGTCCAGCTTTGCCACCGAATCGTATTTCGGTGTTACAGCGATGCGCTTCACGAACAAGGACGGAGCCAGCCGCTTCGGACGCTACCGTATCGTTCCGGAAGCCGGACGCCAGTACCTGGAGGATGCCTCCGTTCCCTCGAAAGGCCCCAACTACCTGTTCGATGAACTGGCTGAGAGAATCGGGCGCGGAACAATCCGGTTCCAGCTTTTCGCGCAGTTGGCGAACCCGGAAGACACCGTTGACGATGCGACCATTCACTGGCCGGAAGACCGGACTCTGATGCAACTCGGTGTGCTTGAGCTGTCAGGACTGGTTCCGGACAGCGCGGAAGAACAGAGACACATCATTTTCGATCCCATTCCGCGCGTCGACGGGATCGATGCGTCGGCCGATCCTTTGCTCGAGCTTCGCGCGGCGGTTTATCTTCTGAGCGGCCGAAGGCGCCGGGCTGCGGGAGGTTCAGCCGTCGCATAAGAATCCCGGCGGATCTCAGGATTTCGAGGCGCGCAGGATGTGTCCACCCTTTTCCGGAGCGGCCATGTCCCGCTCTGGAAAATACCGCATCGCGATGTCTTTGGGGCCGAGATCTTCGATTTCGCTGAATCCGATCTCCGCGAGCCGGGAGCGCAGCGCGTCCGTTTCGAAATAGCTCACCCAGGCTTCGCCCAGTTCGGCCACGTGGGCCGCCCGCCGGTCATGCCAGGCTCTGAATTCCGGTGCGAGCGTATCCGGCGGATTGCCGGCCGCGGCAAGGCTGCCGGCCAGACTCTCGCGTTCGAAATCGACCGGCACGAAGGTCAAAGAATCGGGCAGCGCGATGCCCGCATCCTTCAGACGCTCCTGTTTCCATGCCTGCGTCGCGGGATGATCGACTTCGAAGATGCGTAGCCGGTTCCGCAGCGGACTGCGACAGGCAAAGGTGTCGAGCCCGGCGCCGATGACCACTAACTGCCGGACCCCACGTTCGAGCGCGGCCGACAGACTGTCTTCCGCGAACCGCGCCCTTGCCGCGATAAAGAGGCGCATTCTTCGTCGCGAGGGGCGTTCCTCAGCC
>DASZUZ010000523.1:0-7790 GCA_035547415.1 Bryobacteraceae bacterium
GAAGCGGAGAAACTGCTGGTGGCCGTGGGCCGCGCGCCCAACACGGCGAAGATCGGCCTCGAGAACACAAGAGTCGAGACGGATCGCGGCTTTATCAAGGTCAACGCGTATCAGGAGACAGCGGAACCGGGCATCTATGCCATCGGCGACGTGGTCGCCGGAACACCGCAGCTCGCTCACGTGGCCTCCATGCAGGGTATGGTCGCGATCGCGAAAATGGCGGGCAAACCGGCCACGCCGATCAACCGCAACCGCATCCCCGGCGCAACCTACACGGAACCGGGCATCGGCAGCGTTGGATTGACGGAAGCGCAGGCGAAAGCCGCGGGTTATAAGGTGAAGGTCGGTAAGTTCCCCTTCGCCGCCAACAGCAAGGCGACGATTCTCGGTTCGCATGACGGCTTCGTCAAGGTCGTGGCGGACGAGCAGTACGGCGAAATTCTCGGCGTCCACATCATCGGCCCGCAGGCCTATGAACTCGTCTCGGAAGCGGTTGCGGCGATGGAATCCGAAGCGACCGTTGAAACCATGATGCACACCATTCACGCGCACCCCACGATTTATGAGGCGGTCGGAGAGGCCTTTAACAACGTATACGGCCTCGCCATCAATGCCTGAAGCGGGACAGGCGGTTCCGCCTGTCCGCTCCTGTATCGTTCGCGATCTCGGCCGGATGTCCTATTCGGACGCTTTCGTCATCCAGACGCAGATCGCGAACGAACGGAAAGCAGGGCGCGGGACCGACCACCTGCTGTTGGTTGAACACCCCCACGTTGTGACGATTGGCCGCAATGGCCATGAAGAAAATCTCCTCGCGCCCGAAGAAACTCTCCGCCGGGCAGGAATTGAACTCCATCCCACGGACCGCGGCGGCGACGTCACTTATCACGGTCCCGGCCAGATCGTCGGGTATCCGATCATCGATCTTCGGGACTGGAAGCGGGACGTCGGCGCGTACGTGCGCGCGATCGAGCAGGTCCTGATTGATACTCTGGATGAGTTTGGAATTTGCGCCGGGCGGGTCCCGAAGCTGACTGGCGTATGGGTTGGAGATTCGGAAGAGAACCAGGCGAAGATCGCGGCCATCGGGGTCCATTTGAGCCGCTGGGTTTCCACGCACGGCTGGGCTCTGAACGTTTCGACCGACCTTCGTTATTTCCAGTACATCGTTCCGTGCGGCCTCACAAAGCCGGTCACATCGATGGCGCAACTGGGCGCGCGGACGGATATCGGAGAAGTGAAGGAGGCGCTGGCGCGCCACTTCGGACGGGTTTTTGATTTTGAGATGCAAGCCTCCGAGGCTGCGTCAGTACGAACTGGAGAATTCGCTGGATGACAGACGTCGTAATGCCCCAGATGGGCGAAAGCATCGTCGAAGGAACCCTCACCAAATGGCTCAAGAAGCCGGGCGACACGGTCGAACGCGACGAACCACTATTCGAAATTTCGACCGATAAGGTCGACACCGAGATTCCTTCGCCCGCGGCTGGCGTGATCGCCGAGGTGCTGGTGCAGGAAGGACAGACGGTGGCCGTAAACGCGGTCGTCGCGCGCATCAACGAGGGAGGCGGCGCCGCCGCTGCTCCGGCTCAGCCTGCAGCCGAAGCCCCGGCTCCCGCCGCTCCCGCGGCGCCGCCCGCACCCACAGCAGCGCCCGCACCGGCCGCTCCCGCTCCGGAACCCGCCGGCGCCGGACCGTATCCGTTCAGCCCCGGCCCCGCTCCGGAATCGAAGACAGAGGAACCGAAGGAGCCGGCGGGTCCGCTCTCGCCTCTCGTGCGGCGCATTGCGCGCGAGAACAACGTCGATCTCTCGAAAGTGACCGGCACGGGCGCAGGCGGGCGCATTACGAAGGAAGATGTAGAGGCGTTCGTCCGGCAGTCGCAGGCTCCGGCCGCGCCGGTGGCCCCGGCGGCCCCTGCGCCGGTCGCCGCGGCCCCGATTGCTCCACCCCCTGCCCCGGCGGTACCCGCCGCACCAATCGGACAGGCGCAACCGACGGCCAAGACCCGCGTCGAGGCCATGAGCATCATGCGGCAGCGCATCGCCGAACACATGGTGATGAGCAAACGGACTTCGGCGCATGTGACCACCGTGCATCGCGTGGATATGACGCGCGTGGCGAAGATGCGCACGAAGCACAAGGACGACTTCGCCCAGCGCTACGGCATGTCCCTGACCTTCCTGCCGTTTGTCGCCCGCGCGACCGTCGAAGCGCTGCGGACCTATCCGATCCTGAACGCTTCGATCGACGGCACGAACATCATCTACCACAACGACATCAATGTGGGAATCGCGGTCGCCCTCGATGGCGGCCTCATCGTGCCGGTGATCCGCAACGCGGACGAGAAGAATGTTCTGGGGCTGCAGCGGTCCATCGTGGATCTCGCCTCCCGCGCCCGGGCCAAACAACTGAAACCGGACGAGATTCAGGGCGGCACGTTCTCGATCACCAACTTCGGCAGCTTCGGCAGCGTATTCGCGACTCCCGTGATCAACCAGCCGCAGGTCGCGATCCTGGGTGTCGGTACGGTCGAGAAGGTTCCGGTTGTGGTGGATGACGCAATTGCCATCCGTTCGCAGTGCTATCTTGCACTGACGTTCGACCACCGCCTGATCGACGGGGCGCTCGGCGATCAGTTCACCGCCAAGGTGAAATCGGTACTGGAGAACTGGTCCGAAGAAGTACTGTAAGGAACATACTCTTCAGCTCGTAACGTTCAATACAGCGTCGCTGCAAATTCAGGGCCGGGAGCCATGTGTTCCCGGCCCTTTTCGCTTTACGATCAACATTAACAGTCGCTTCCGGCTCTTTGACAATTTGCTGACGGTGCATGGATTCCGTGAACGACCAGGCGCGGGGTTCGGATAATCCGTCCCCCATGTGACTCCCGAGGTGATGCATGAATTTCAAACGAGGATTTGATTTCGAAGACCGTATCGTTACCAAACTGGAACACATCGGTTGCCGTTTGCAGCGCGATCAACGGTTGGACCATAAATATAAATTGGACTTCAAGGTAATCAGCTTTCCCGACAATCCAGGAACCTATTCGCTCGGGGTGCAGGTTACCGCTAAGCGTGACGATTTCGAAAAGCAGCAGGACTTTGAAAATGTACAGCGTGCCAGCAATGTTGCCCAGAAGGCACTCTACCTTGAACTCACTGACAATCTGGACCTGGAAGACGGCGGGGCGCTGGCTGTCCTGACAGTCATCTCCAGCTTCCAGTTCGATCGAAGATTTCAGGACAGTAAAGTACAAGGCGCGGTCATTTATCCCGACTACTCATACGAATTTTTCAATCTTGCGGAACGATCCCGTTCCCTCCGCGAGAATGCCCGGCAGCAGTTTCTGGAGCAGCACAGGCCTTCGCCGGCGACTCCGCTCCAGTTGGAGCAACTGAATGCTCGCTATGCGCCTGGCGTCTTGCCGTCGACGATGCCGGGAGATGTCAGCGCCATTCTGACTGCGTATAAACGAAGCGACGGCTATGGGTTCGCGACGTCAAATGAAGGGGAAAACTATTTCGTCCACGTAAACGCGGTAATTGACGACCGGTTGCGCGACGAACTGAACCACGTACCCTATTCGGAAATTCCGTACCCCGTTGAAATTCCACTGGTCTTCGGAGATGGTGGTTACACGCGCCCGGGAGCAAAATATAAAGCGGCGAAGAATATCCGGCTGCGATCAGCCATGACGGAAGCTGCCGTGGCCAGTTAATTCAGTCGATGAGGCGGAAGCGATTCCGCCTCATCAACTCAGCACGACGCCGATCTTCTTTGTCGCCGTCGGAACCTTACCCAGACCGGCGCCCATTACTTCATCCGCGACCGTGAGATACAGATCTCCCGCGGTTCCCATGACCTTCGAATGCATTCCGGTGGTCATCCGGCCCACGTGTCCGGCAAGGATCATGGCCATTCCGCTGGCCTTGTGAGGATTCGCCTCCGCATGCTCATGCGTGAACAGCAGACAGGTCCGGTCCAGAACGTTCCCATCGCCTTCGGGAGTGGCCTTCAGTTTCGCCACGAGGTAAGCAAACTCCTCCACGTGCCATTTGCAGATATCGCGCAGGATCCGCTGGCCGTCCGCGCCGTCGCTGCCGGGGGCCTTGCCGTCGGCGTGCGTGTAATCGTGATGCCGCGCCGCGGTCAATCCGAGCCAGGGGAACCGCGCCAGTCCCTGGCCTTTCGTCAACATATAGGAAGCCACGCGCGTCTGCCGCGTTACCAGCGCGTGCGCCAGCAGATCGCTTTGCAGCTTCGCGATCTTCGGCCAGTCCTTCATGTCGCCGTCGTACTCCGGCGGATCGATCCGGCGGTATTCGGGCGGCAAGCCCCCGATCGCCCGCTCCATATCGCGAATGGCCGAGAGTTCCTCGTCCACGCGGTCGGCATCGTCCTTCGGCAATTCCTTGCGAAGAGCGACCGAATCCTCACGTACCGTATCGAGGATGCTGCGTTTGCGCCTGACCCAGCCTTCCTCGCGCGCGCCGAACAGCCGGTCGAAGAGCTTGTTCGGCAGCATCTCCGGCGGCAGCGGCCGGTCGAAGCCGGCCCAACTCATGTTGCGCTGAATACTCTCGCCGAAAGATTCCTGCGAAACCCCGATCTGCAGGGAACGGAACCGGGAATCGCCGCCGATCTTCGCCGCCATCAACTGATCGATCGAAGGTCCGCCCGCTCCGTGTCCTGTAAACGGCGTACAGGTAGTGATTCCACTGATCGCTTTGTGATGCCCGTTGCCCGGACCCGGAATCGTTGCGACCGGGTTATCGAGTCCGGTCAGGACGTGGATGTCATCGCGGAAGGGAGCGAGCGGCGCGAGGCACGGCGACAGAGCGAAGTCTTTGCCGACGCCTTCCGGCATCCAGTAGCGTTCCGGAATACCGTTTCCGTTGAACCAGAAGACGAACCGCGTCTCGATCGGCGTTCCGGCGGCGTAAGCCGTTCCGAGGGAGTTGAACATGCTCGCGAGCGGCGGCAATCCGATGCGGATGGCCGTGCCTGCCATCGTCGCCCCACGCAGAAACCGGCGTCGGGATACGCGTGCCCGTCTAGTGATGATTTGCGGCATGCAACTCCTGTCCCTCGGGAAATTCCCGATTCAGCACCATCGATATTATAAGTTCTTTGAACCGGAAGCCGGAGTTCCGGAAGTCGTCGAAAACCCGTGCCAGCAGGCGACGATCCGCGATCGTCTCCGTTCGGCCCGCCACGTACCGGAAATACTGCTTTACGACGCATTCCTGGCAAATGTCGCTTTTCGCCAGAATGGCCCCCAGTTCCTGCGGCGAGGAAAAACCGGAGTCCCGGATTCCCGCCACCTGCCCTGTCGTGTCCAGATCGATCTGGATCTTCTTCGCCACTTTCCGTTTCTCGCCCTCGCCTTTGCGAAAGACCAGTTCGAGTTTCTCGCGGCGCGCTCCGGTCGCGTCGAACTTCTCGAACCCGAACCCGATGGGATCGATCAGCGAATGACAGCGGGCGCAGGTTTCGTTCGTCGTATGCTCGGCCATCCGCTCGCGATTCGTCTTCGGCTTGTCTTCCGTGACTTCTGGAAGGTTGGTGTTCACCCCAGGCGGCGGATCCGGCACGTGCTGGCACAGCAACTGTTCCCGCACAAACAGCCCGCGGGCCGTGGGCGATGTCTCATCGGGCTTGGCCGTCTCCGCGAGGAACAACGCCTGTCCGAGCAGCCCCGCGCGTTCCGAACCAGCGGGAAAGGCCACGCGTTCGTAATCGGTCGCCGGCGGGTTGACACCATAAAGCTTCGCGAGATCCCCGTTCATGAATCCGTAGTCCGCGGTGTAGAGGTCCATGAAGTTGCGATCGTTCCAGACCAGATCGGAGATGAAGAACCGCGCCTCCTGCGTCATCGCATAGAGCGTTTCCGGCGTGAATTCGCGGAAGCGCGTGCGATCTTTGGCGGCCGTCAGAGCCCGATCGAAGCGCAGCCACTCGGTGGTGAACTCATCGAGCGCCTGCTTCGCCTTCGGGTCCGCCAGCATCCGGCGCGCGGCCTTCCCGATCCCCTCTCGCGTGTTCAGGTCTCCATGGGCCGCCGCATCGAGCAGCGCCGCGTCCGGCATCGTGTCCCAGAGCGCATATGACAAGCGGCTGGCGGCGGCGTACGGCTTCCATCGCGGCTCGGTCGTCTCGTCCATCCGGAACAGGAAATTCGGGGACTGCAGCATCGCTTCGATGACGATCTGCGCGCCCGCGCCGAAATTCGCCTGCTTCACGAAGAGCGCGTCGTAACGAGCCATCTCCCGCGGATCGAGCGGCCGCCGGAATGCTCTGAGCCCGAAGCCGCGAATGAACTGCGTGCGGCAGGATGCCGATGGCTTACACGGGATCAGCGCCGGCGGTATGCCGTTTCGGAAGGCCGCCTTCGCCAGCTTCTCCGCCGCGTTGCTGTACGCGTCCATCAGAATCGGCGAAATGCTCTGGGCCTGATATTGATTCTTAAACCCGTTGACGAAATCCTCCGGCGGGAACTGCGAGGCGGGCAGGCTGCGATCGCCCAGAAGATCGCGCACCGTATTGTTGTACTGGCTGTGCGTCAGGCGGCGGATGGCAACGGCCGGGGCTTTCGCCGCCGGAGCGTCGTGGACCTTCGTTGCTGCCGCGACCTCTTCCGGACTCATGGAGGCCAGTTGCTCCACCCAGGCCTTCAGCGCCGCTTCCTGCGGCGTGCCGCGCCGGATGCGCTCGCCGCCCGAGTGAGGTATTCGATTCGTCGGTTTACGGAACAGCAGCGATTCTTCCGGCTTCGCCCGGTCCACCAGCACCACAAGGGACTTGCCAAAGTCCTCGATCTGAGCCGCGCTCGCATCGGATTCCGGGAAATGCAGCCGGGTCGCCGACGCAACGCCGTCCGCACTGTGACACCCGCGGCAGCCCGCGGCTTCGAGAGCCGGGTAAAGGGACTTCGCAAAATCGGCTCCGAATGCGGAAAGAGAAAGGGCCGTCAGGAGCGCCAGCCGGAACATGCAACGATGATATCCCGGCGACGGCGTGCGACAGATTTATAAAGCAGCTTCGATGGAGCGGACCATCCTGTCACAGTCAGCAGCCGACGCTTCGGCGACGACGAGTCCGGCCACGCGGTGCGCGCGAAACGCTGTAACGCGCTCCGCGCCGATTGCCGCCTGTCCGCCGGAGATCTTCGTATCGCGGCCCGGCACATACACAGAGAGTTCCGTCGCGTCATCCGTATATACAAGATGCAGGACGCGCTTGCCGTTCAGCCCGCAGATCCGCGCGCGTTCCAGCCGGTAGCCCGCCGGC
Organism: Bryobacteraceae bacterium; assembly: GCA_035547415.1. Classification (GTDB taxonomy): domain Bacteria; phylum Acidobacteriota; class Terriglobia; order Bryobacterales; family Bryobacteraceae; genus BOG-234. The sequence continues at coordinate 7,298 of DASZUZ010000523.1, forward strand.
GCGATCCGTCTCGCCTCGGCAAGAGACAGCCCGTACGGAGACGTGACAGTTTGCAGTTCCGCATCCCCCGCACGCCAGTGGCGCGGCTGGCGCTCGACAACCTCGACCCGATGATCGCGCGCCGCCTCGGCATATAGCTTCGGCGTGCTCCTGCTTCGCGGGCTTTGGTAGCTCACGAAGACAAACGCCAGCATGGCCGCAATTGACCCGGCCGCGAGCATCCATTTTTGCCGTGAAGGCGCCGCAATCCGCCGTCGAATGGAGCGCTCGAGGTTCGCGGTATCCGGCAACGCCGATGAAAACGCTCCGATCAGCCGCGCATCCGCGGCAAGCTGCTCTTCGATCTCACGGGCGCACGCCGGACAAGCAGCCAGATGGCGCCGGAGCACCGCACGCGCCGCGTCGTCCAGTTCGCCGGAAATATAGAGCGGGGCCGCCTCTCTCAGTTCGCTGCAATTCATTGAAGTGTTTTTTCAAATTCCGGCGCCAGTTT
>DASZUZ010000524.1:0-9807 GCA_035547415.1 Bryobacteraceae bacterium
GATGAACCCGGTATCCTTCATGACGTCCAGAATGTCGGTGAATGGAACCCTCGGAAAGTAATTCCACAGGTTGGAGCCGAGGGCCCATTTGACATTTTTGTTCCGGGGCAGTCGGTCCGCCGCGCGGACCAGGGTCGTGGCGAAAAGCGCACTCGCGGTGCGGCGTGTCATCCTCTGAATCCTTTCACGATCAGAATTGGCCGTCCGGTCGATCGAAATACATGCCGGGAACGGCAGACAGGGAAGCGAACAATGTATCACCTGAACGCCCACGCCGTCTCGTGCTCGCGCCTGCTGAATTGTTATTGAGCCGTCGCCGAAGCAACCGCATTCAGCAATTGGTCGATCGAGTAAGGCTTCTGCAGGAATCCCGTCAGTCCCTGCCCGAATCGATGCCTCGCCTCCTCTTCCGTGTATCCGCTCGAGGCAATCACGCGAATATCGGGACGGATCGAACGCAATTGACGGAGCGCGCCTTCGCCTCCGAGCACAGGCATCGTCATATCCAGAAGAACAAGATCGACCTGTTCGGCATGATCACGAAAGACGTCAACGGCTTCCTGTCCATTGACTGCGGTCAGAACATTGTGGCCGGCGCTCTCCAGCATGGCGCGCGCGATATCGCGGACCGCCTGCTCGTCATCGGCGACCAGAACAGTAAGCCCGTCCCGTCCGGAAGCGCTGACTGGCTTCTTCGCTTCCTGGCGCTTCCGGAGCCTGCCCGGAGCAGACTCGGCAAGCGCGGGAAAGCAAACGGTAAAGCGGGACCCGGACCCGGGACTGCTCGTCACGGATATGGCTCCGTGATGTCCGCGCACGATGCCCATCACTGCGGCAAGTCCGAGACCGCGGCCCGTAAATTTGGTCGTGAAAAACGGATCGAAAATCCGGGACTTCGTGGCCGCATCCATCCCGGCGCCCGTGTCCGTCACCTCAATGCACACGTACCGTCCGGGTCGAATGTCATCCGCCCGCACGTCACTCTGCGCCAGGTCGGCTTCAGAACACTCGCGGACATCGGTCGCGACTCTGATCGACCCGGGATTTCCGTCCATCGCTTCCGACGCGTTGATCAGGAGATTGAGAATCACCTGCTGCGTCTGGCTGGGATCCACCTCAATCGATGGCAGTTCGGGCTTCAACTGGAGATCGATGGTGACGCTTCGCGAGATCGCGGTCATCACCAGAGGCAGCATCTCGCGGATCTGCTCGTTCACGTCGACCACCGCGAGAATAAATCGCCCCCGGCCGGAATAGGCCAGCATCTGGCCGGTCAGTTCCGCTGCCTTTTCAGCCGATCGGGAAATGACCTCCGCCATGGATCGCACGTCATCGTTCCCAGCGGGAAGTTTGTGCATCAGGAAACTGGCGCCGCCGAGGATGCCCGTCAGCAGATTATTGAAATCATGCGCGATTCCGCCGGCCAGCAACCCGAGACTCTCGAGCCGCGCTGTTTCACGCAGCTTTTGTTCGAGCTGCTTCCGTTCCGTGGCGTTTAGAACCAGAGCGCTGAGCCCCGTCGATGTGGGTTGCACACGGATGTCAAACCACTGCTGGCGCTGTTCGCAGAACGTTTCGAAGTTGACGGGCCGCCGTTCCTGCATGGCGCGCCGGCATACCGCCTCGACCTCGGTTCCGGCGAGATCGGGAACCACTTCCCAGATCACCTGACCAGCCGCATCCTGTGGGAGTCCGGTCTCTTCCGCCGCGCGGCGATTCATCCACGTGATGCGCCACTCGCGATCGACCGCGACGAAGACTTCCGTAATGCTGTTGATCAGATCGGAAAACCGCTCCTGCATCTGGATGACGCGGTCCTCGGCATTTTTCCGTGCGGTCGCGTCCCGCATGACTTTCGAGAAGCCAAGCAATTCCCCGCTCTCATCGCGAAGCGCCGTCACCACGCCATCCACCCAGATCAACCGCCCGTCTTTCCTCTTGTGCCAGCGCTGGTCCGGCGCGCGGCCAGACACGGCCGCCGTCTCCATCTCCTGCTCAGGCTGCTTTGCGCGCACATCCTCATCGGTAAAGAGACGCGAAACATGCGATCCGATGAATTCGTCTTCCTTGTAGCCGAGGATGCGCTCGACGCCCGCGTTCCAGGAAGTCAGCTCGCCCTGCGGATCCATCATAAAAATGGCGTAGTCGCGCAGATCGGCTACGAGCAGCCGGTAAAGCGATTCATAGTTGCGAGCGTATGGATGTTTGGATACCGTGGGAGCTTCCACCGAGCCCCACCGATGCATTTCGGCAACCAAACGAAGTACTCTTGCGGGCGTTGACTTACAGGGGCTACGAAATTGCTGCTTCTTCCCGGCGCATGAAGATTTTAGTCTCGGGTTCCGGCGGTTTGATCGGCAGTGAAGTCGTATCGTATTTCGTCAGTCGCGGCCACGCGGTGCGCGGCATCGACAACAATATGCGCGCCGATTTCTTCGGCGCGCAGGGCGATACGGAATGGAATTCGGCGCGCCTTCGCGCCCGTTTCCCCGGCTTTACTCTCGACAGACTGGATATCCGCGACCGGGCCGCGCTGTTTGATTTGTTTGCCGAAGCGCGTCCGGAACTGGTTGTACATGCCGCCGCGCAACCTAGTCACGATCTGGCCGCCTCGCGTCCTCTCGATGACTTCGACGTCAATGCGACCGGCACCCTCAACATGCTGGAAGCAACGCGCCGCCACGCCCCGGACGCCGTCTTCGTTTATCTCTCGACGAACAAAGTGTATGGCGATGCTCCCAACGAGATCGCCCTGAAAGAATTACCGACCCGCTGGGAGTATGACGATCCGGCGTTTATCAATGGCATCCCCGAGACTTTTCGCATTGACGCCTCGACCCATTCCGTCTTCGGCGCTTCCAAACTGGCGGCCGACGTCATGGTTCAGGAATATGGCCGATATTTCGGACTCCGCACCTGCGTTTTGCGAGGCGGTTGCCTGACCGGCCCCAATCACTCCGGCGTGGAACTGCACGGTTTTCTCAGTTTCCTCGTAAAAAGCAATCTCGAAGGCCGGACTTACAAAATCTTCGGCTACAAAGGGAAACAGGTGCGGGACAATATCCACTCACTCGACGTCGCGCGCTTCGTCGAATGCTTCGCGGCGCGGCCCCGTTGCGGAGAGGTCTATAACATCGGCGGCGGCAGAAATAATTCCTGTTCCATTCTCGAGGCCTTCTCTCTCGTCGAAAGCATAACCGGCGAACCGATGCGCTACGAATACGTCGACCGCAGCCGTACCGGCGACCATATCTGCTACATTTCCGATCTCTCGAAAGCGCGCGCCCACTATCCGGAATGGGACATCAGTGTCCCGCTCGTCCGCATCTTCGAGGAAATTGCCGCAAGCTGGTCGGAGCGTACCGGGAAGGTCACCGCGAACACGGAGCCGGCGCCTTCCGTGCTTCGCACGTCGATCGCGGCGCCGTGAACGCGCGCGATTGTCGCCGCAATCGATAGTCCGAGACCATATCCACTGCTGCTCCGCGCCTTGTCCGCGCGATAGAAGCGCTGAAAGATATGCGGCAGATCCTCGGGGCTGATTCCGATTCCGAAGTCCTCCACTTCGACGGTCACTCGCTCCTCATCGGCGGTTACGATCAGGTTGATCTTTCCGCCTTCGTGCGAATACTTGATGGCGTTGTCCAGCAGCACCAGAAATAACCGGCGCAGAGCTGCCCGGTTCCCGGCAACCATCCGCGGCTGATCCGGAAACACCGTCGCGAGACTGATTTTTCGCAGCGCGGCAAGATCCCGCAGATGCATCGCAACTTCCCGGACGATCTCGCGCGGATCGAGCGGCTCCATCGGCATCCCTGCTGTTTTCGCGTCCGCGCGCGCCAGGAACAGGAGATCCTCCACCAGTTGCGTCATCCGTTCCGCTTCCGCGGCGATCTCCCGCAGGGATTCGCGATACGACTCGGGCGATCGCGCGCGGCGCAGAGCCAGTTCCGCGCTGGTGCGGATCACCGCCAGCGGTGTTCTCAGTTCGTGCGATGCGTCGGCGGCGAACTGAGAAAGCGTCTGCACCGCGGAATCGAGCCGCGCCAGCATCGTATTCCACACCTCGGTCAGTCTCTGAATCTCATCTCCCGTGTCGGGCACGGGCAAGCGATGGGTCAGATTCTCGATGCCGATGGTTCGCGCCGCAGTCGTAATTTCGTCTACCGGCCGAAGCGCCCGGCGGCTCAGCCACGCTCCACCGAAGCAGGCCATCACCACCGCGGCCGGAATCAGACTGAGCAGCAGCCAGCGGAGCATTTCGAGCGTGCGGCGAATCGGGCGGGCTGAAGCGACCGCCTCCAGCGTGTAGGCGTCCTCGCCGACCGTAAACTGCCGGCGCACGGCTCGCACGTCCCGCATCTTTTGCCTGTAACGCTCCGGATAGTGGAACTCGAATCCCCGGGCGCTGACCAGCTCCACATAGTCCGTCGCGGGCAGGGCCTGGCAGAATTCGTCGAGTTCCATCCTGAGTTGCGAATCCGAGTCGAGGGCCGCCTCACGGCGCAGATAAGCTTCAAAGCGGTTCGCGGTCGCGCTCAGACTTTCCTCAAGATCCGCGTAAAGCCTGTGTTGCAGCGCGAAGTATGTCAGTCCACTGAACAGACCGAGCGCCGCCGCCAGCACCAGGGCATACCACGCAGTGAGCCGAAACTGAATCGACCCGGGTCGCATCATCGCTCCGGCGCCCGCATCGTGTAGCCCACGCCTCGAACCGTCTGGATCAGCTTCGGCTCCCGCGCGTCGATCTTCAAACGCAGAAGGCGGACAAAGGCTTCGAGTGTGTTCTCGTTGACCTCGCAGCCATAGCCCCAGACTTTTTCCAGGATTGTCTCCCTCCCGATCACTCTCCCCGGATTGCGCATCAGCAGTTCGAGCAGCGCATATTCACGAGGAGTGAGGCTGATGGTTTCGTCGCCCCTCGTGACCCGGCGGGCGGCTGGGTCGAGCTTCACATCGGCCACTTCGAGGCAGACAGGCTGCGGGATCGCGCCCCGCCGGCTGACTGCCCGCAACCGGGCGAGGAAAATATCGAAGGAGAAGGGCTTCGTCAGATAATCGTCGGCGCCGCAATCGAGGCCCATCACCACATCGGAAGCGGCGTCGCGGGCCGTAAGCATCAGAACGGGTGTTTGATTTTTCGCCTCCCGCAGCCGGCGCGTGATGGTGAGGCCATCCATGCGGGGCAGCATGACGTCGAGAACGATCACGTCGAAGCTCGACGCGCGCGCCATTTCGAAGCCCTCGGCGCCGTCCCGCGCCACAGCGACCTGATGACCCTCTTCGCTGAGACCGCGCTTCAGCAGTTCGGCCATCCGCCGCTCGTCTTCGACGACCAGAATCTGCATGACCCAATCCTAATATGCGGGTCAGGGCTTCTGCCGTGCAGCGGGCCTTCCGGCGGGTCTTACCGCGCGAACGTAATCCCGAGTCCGGTCGTATACAGGAAATCGTTTGTCTTCCGCCCCGGCGCCGGATCGCTCAGGAACCGGTCGCTCAGCGACAGATTCCAGTTCAGCCACTTCGAAATTTTGGTCGAGGCGCCGATGTCGAAATTGACGCGGTAGGTACCCGTGTTCGTCAGATCGTTGAACATCCGGAAACTCTGCACCAGGGAAGTGGCCGAGCTCACTTTCAGCGAATACTCATCGCCCCAGAACACCTCCGCGGAATTCCGGGTGAAGGGCGTGCTGAATTTCGAGCGGTTGTAATCGGCGCCGGCCAGCAGGTCCAGTTGACTGCGGTCGGTCTTGATGGCATGGAACCCGAGTCCCCCTCCGATTACGAACCGGAGATCCAGATTCTGGAACTTGTCGTATTCCCAGTCGTTGAAGACATTCGCAAAAACTCGCGACGAGAGGTTATGATCGTAGCCGACTCCTCCCCGAATTGCCTGCGCCGTATCCGCGCTCTTTCCGTTCACCAGCGCCGACGCCTTGATCGTGTTGAAGTAGACCGACGTCTTGTCGTTCCTCGTCACGCGGGCTGCCGTCACCCCCGTCGTAAAGGTCAGGGTTTTGGCGTTGCCGGCCGTCCCTGCAAATCCGATGCTCCCGGTACCGGACCAGAGCTCTCCCCAGCCGGGCCGCTGCAAGCGCTCGTAGGCCTTTTGCTCGTCGGCATTGCGCAGAGCGCTGACTTCTGCCGGCGCAACTTCCAGCCTTGCACTCGGAGTAACGACGTGAATTCGTCCGTCTGAGGTTTCGAGCGTGCCCTGCGCCGTCCTGCCGTCCGAGAGCACCACATTGATCGGCTCGTCGGTCCGGACTGACGCTACCTGGTCCCAGGCCGTCGTAATAATGCCGAACTGATCCGACTTGATCGTCAGATTCTTATCGTCTTTCTTCACAATGCTGCCCGTCACGCGGTCGCCATTTTTCATAACGATCTGATCGCCCCGCGCGGAAATGCAAAAGATGCATGCCAGGGTTGAGAAAAGAATCAGGCGCACGCTTGCGATTTTGGCTGGCGTTCTCGCCATGGATGTCCTCCTTCAAAGGAATGAGCGAACAGGAACACGGACACTCTCGCCGGAGCCAGCGGCTGCGAAAAAACTGTAACTGATATTGCCTGGCGATGCAATCCTGAAAAGCCCGCGTGATGTTTCTTTTAGCAGGCTCTTTCGGGACACTGCGACAAGCGGGGTGAGCGTCACGCGCTCTGTGATGCCACGGGCCCGGCAAATTGCGCGAGCTGATGAATCTGGCGCATCCCCGCGCTGTGGTCTTTCACCCTTTTGCGCTGAAGGCCGGCAAAGAGTTCCATTCCCGCGGATGATCCTGGTCACGGAACACGCGCAAAAGGCGTTGAGTCGCGCATTCCGTCGTGGCCCCGGCCACTCTCGTTCAGCCTGCCACTCTGTCTCACCCCGGGGAGGCGCGCGTGCGTAGAGTCAGGCCGGAGATATCACACAATGACAACCGCGCAGCAGAGCGGCTTCTACATCCAGACGCCGGGACAGGCGCGAGATCTCGTGGTTCCGCATCGGCTTCAGGGCCTCGTTCACTACTCGCGCGGCAATAAAATCCAGGACTCGCTCCTCCGTCAGGAGTGGGCCTGGCCCGAGTACTTCGGCGAGAACGACGTGATCGGCGATGCCTCACTGATCCAGAGCCACTTCGATACCGGGAATCTCGAGGTTGTGGCGCGCCGGGGCGACCAGCTCATGCACTTCTGGCGCTCGATCCGGAACGGCGGCTGGAATGAAACCGTCGTGATTCCAGGCAGCAGTGGCGTGAAAGGCTACCCTGCCCTGATTCAGAGTTCCTTCCCGTATCCCGGCAATCCGGACTACCGCGGCAATTTCGAAGTCGTCGTTCCGCTCGCCCTTGGCGGACTGGCGCATTTCTGGCGAGACAATCAGACCGCCGGCTTTCCCTGGCACGGCCCGACGGCCGTTTTTGGCAGCGGCAGCTTCGACGCCGTGGCTCTCATCCAGAGCAGCGTTGGCCCGGGCAATTTCGAGGTGGTCGCGCGTCAGGGCAGCAGGCTGTTTCACTTCTGGCGGGACGCCCGGACATTTCAATGGAACGGGCCGACTCTCATCGATGCGACCGGCGGTATCACTGGAAATCCCTCTCTCATCCAGACCACGTATGGAACCTTTCTGGCGATTTGTCCGCGCAGCGCCGGCGGCATGGCGATCTTCTATCGCAACAACAACGCGCCGGGTTATCCTTGGACCCGCTCGGCCACCGTACTCGGAACCGGGTCGATCGCCGCCGTCTCCGTGATCGAGGCTTCGTCCGGCTATTACGAGATGATCGCGAAAGAGAGCGATCACCTCGCCTTCTATTGGCTGAACGCCAACGGCGGGCACGACGGACCGTTCTACGTCACCGGCTTCGATTCCACTGCCTGTCCGATGACGGCGGCAAGTATCCCGACCAGCCTGCAATACCAGGACGCCCGGTTCGGCCTCTACATCCATTGGGGGGTTTATAGCGTCGTTGGAAACGGCGAATGGTACCAGGGCGACAACGGCATTGATGCAGCCACGTACAAGAAGAAGTGCGTCGACAAGTTCAACCCGAACAACTACAGCGTCGCCAACTGGATTCAGCTTGCCGCATCCACGGGCATGAAGTACATCACTTTCACGTCGAAACACCATGACGGTTTCGCGATGTGGCCGAGTCAATACGGCGATTTCAATCTGACGCAAACAAAGTGGGACGGCAATCCGGTCGGAGACCTGGCCGCCGCCTGCCATCCGGCGGGACTGAAGTTGTTTTTGTATTACTCCCTGCTGGACTGGCACAATGCCGACTATTCGGCCGGAAACTGGGATGCCTACACGCAATTCGTTCACGATCAGGTCACGGAGCTGCTCACGAAGTACCCGGGGATCGATGGCATCTGGCTCGACGGACAATGGGACAAGCCGGACGTCTGGAATGAAGTGACGAGCAGTGGAATCTCCCGCCTCGCGGGGCTTTACGCGCTCGTCCAGCAGTTGAATCCGGCGGCGCTGGTCGCCACCCTCGGGCAGAAGCCTCTCGTGGGCGACAGTTTCGCGATTCTCGAAGAAGGCTATTTCAAAGCCAATCCAGGCGATGACCTCCCGCATTACAAGATGTATGGAGGGCCGACTTTCGGACATCCCTGGCCCGAATGGAAGTGGAACCCCGTTCACCTGCCGCTCGAGACCTGTGAAACCATCCTGTACTACCCGCTGGACAAGCCCCTGTGGAAGGACGATGGGACGAATGCGGCGGCGGGCGTCAACTACGTTCCGGCGCCGTGGGGATATGCAGCGGGTAACCAGGTCACCCGGACGGCGAAAGGGTTTTCGAAGCCGATACACTTCAACCTGTGGACAGGCCGGGATCTGATCCTCAAGCTCGTGAAAGCCGCCGGCGCGAACTCGAATTTCCTCCTGAATGTCGGTCCCAAAGCGAACGGAACCGTGCAGCAGGATTTCCTGAACCGGCTCGAGAGAATCGGCCAGTGGATGGGCAAAGGATACGCGGCGTCCATTTACAATACGCGAGGCGGGCCTCTGACTCCGACCGATGACTATGCGGCCACGCAGAGTGCGGACAGCCGGGTCGTGTACCTCCACTTCGTGACGGCGCCCGCGGCGCCGCTCTCGGTTCCGGAAATCCCCGGTGTCACGCGAGTGCGTTCCCTGCTCAGCGGCAACGTGATTCCCTTCCATGTAACAGGCGGCCGGCTCGTCATCGACTATGTTTTCGGAGCGATTACCGAGCCGCCCTTCGACACGGTACTGACGTTTGTACTGGACCGGGAAATCCCATGACGCGCAGATGCCTTCTCGGTATGTTCGTGACAGCTCCTGCGTGGCCTTTGCCGTCTGGCGGCGCCGATGCGTTGCGTCGCGCGCGCATCACCGGCGTGGTGCTCGCCCGGCGCGCCGCCGGCGGCGCTCTAATCGACATTCAGACCGACTGTGGCGTCGCGGCGTCGGCCGCCATCCGGTTGACAGGCCCCGGCTCTGTTGCCGCCGTACAGCAGATCCGTCGCCTTCTTGTCGGAGAAGACGCGGCCGTCGTGACGGATTTCTTCTGTAACTACACGGCGCTGCGTTATGCGTATGCCGGGCACGGGGCCATCGCCAACAGCGTCTCGACAGCGCTTCGGAGTCTCAATCTTCGTCTCGCTGGATGCCTGACCGTGGCTGCCAGAACTTCTGCCCGTCCACTCCTGTCGAAACAGACGAGCAATCCGGCGCCGGCACAAATGAGTCGCCTCCGAGACGGGTCGATCCGGACGTCCGAAAAGGTATCGGCCATTTCCCGCCGCACTCTGTTCACCGTCCCTGAGAGGTCGACTTCTTTTCCTCCC
>DASZUZ010000525.1:0-2833 GCA_035547415.1 Bryobacteraceae bacterium
CCGGCACATAGATCGTTTCATCTTCCAGATCGTGTACGTGAAGAGGCGGCTCCGCTCCGGGGCGCTGCACGGCTTCTGCCGACGCGAGGACCGATCGGTATCGCGATCATTGCACTTCCCTCCGACCGTATACGCGTAAGAAAGTCACATGACGGATCAAAAATGGCTGATCGCTATTCGTAGCGCAGCGCTGTCATCGGATCGATCTTCGTCGCCCGAATCGCCGGGATCATCACGGCGATCATCGCCACTGCGGTCAGGAGCGCCGGCACCGCCACGAAGACGGTCGGGTCCCACGGCTTCACGCCGAACAGGAAACTCGAGATCAGGCGCGCCAGCCCGAACGCGGCCGACGCCCCCGCCACTACGCCAATCAGCGAAAACGTCAGTCCCTGCAGCACGATCATCTTCCGTACATGAGCAGCCTCGGCCCCCAGCGCCATGCGAATCCCGATCTCCTGCGTTCGCTGCTGTACCGAGTACGCCATCAGCCCGTAGACCCCGATCGCCGCGAGCAACAGCGCCGCGCTTCCAAACACAACCATCAGCAGCATGTTGAACCGCTGGCGCGACGTGGATCGCGAAATCACCTCGCCCATCGTCCGCACATCGGAAACAGGCAGGCCGCTGATCTGGCGCAACTGCTCCTGAATCACCGCGGATAACCGCACCGGGTCGGTCTGTGCCCGCACCACCCAGGCCAGCGGAGTGAGCCGGACGTTGAGCGCATTGAGCGCATCCGGCACCTGCGCGTTTGGCACGTACATTGTGGGCTGCGGATCGCGATTCAGCGCCCCATCCCGAACGTCGGACACGATGCCGATGATCTGGCGCGGCGTTTCCGACGCCAGTTCGGACATGATTCCCTTGCCGATCCAGATCCGATCCTGCAGCGGATCGCCCTTTGGCCAGAACCGTTTTGCCATCGCCTCGTTGATCATGACCACAGGCGTGGCTGCCCCATCGTCCAGCCGGGTGAACGATCGCCCGCGCAGAACGGGAATCCGGAACACGTCGAAGTAGCCCGGCGAAATCGTTTGCCAGCTGCCGCCCCCATGAAACGGGCCATTGGTGAGCGGTCTTCCCACAACCAGAAACGGCAGCCCGTAGCCGCCCTCGAGAGGCACGCAGCACGTCGCGCTCGCGCTTACCACTCCGGGCAGGGCCCGAATCCGGTCCGTGCCCTCGCGCACCAGTTGTTCAATCGCGGCCGACTTTTGAAATCGCGGGCCGGCCAGCGACATTCGCATCGTCAGAACGTTCGTGGCGTCAAACCCGGGCTTCACGGCGGCCAGGGCCAGCGACGTTCTGATCAGCAGCGCCGCGCCAATCACGAGCACGAGCGCCAGCGCAATCTCTCCCGTCACCAGCACGGTGCGCGCCTTATTCTGGCGGAAGCCCGAGCCGGACCGGCTGCTGCCTTCCTTCAGCGTTTCGCTGAGATTCGTGCGCGAAGTCTGCAGCGCGGGGATCAGCCCGAACAGGAGCGCCGTCACGAGCGCCATGCCGACCGCGAACGCCAGAACTCGCCAGTCCGCTGTCACCAGAACCCCGTCTCTTCCGACCCGGGGAAGGTTCGCCGTATTCACCGTGAGCAACGCGCGAATTCCGAGAATACCCAGCGCGGAACCCAGCACGGCGCCCGCGAAAGAGAGCAGAAGGCTCTCGGTCAACAACTGCCGAACGAGCCGGCCCCGGCCGGCGCCGATCGCCGACCGGATCGCGATCTCCCGTTTGCGTCCGATGGCGCGCGCGAGCAGCAGATTCGCCACGTTCGAGCATGCGATCAGCAGCACGAGGCCCACGGCGACGGCCAGAACGGTCAACGATTCGCGTACGTTCTGCACAAGCGCGTCACGCAGCGACTCGACGCTGAATCCGCCCCGGTCGCCCAGCGCGCGCGGATATTTGCGGAGGTATTCAGCCGCCGAAGCCGCCACGCGCGCCCGCGCCTGCGCGATTGTCACGCCCGGCTTCAGCCGTCCCGCAGCCTGGAAATAATGCCCCTGGTCGCGGCTGTTCGGATCGAGCTGGAATGGAACCCACACGTCGGGCTGCGGGCCGAACTCGCGGAAATCGAATGTGTTGCCGACCACTCCGACAATCACATTGGGGTCCCCGCCGAGCAGCACGGTCTTTCCCAGAATCTCCGGACTGGCGGCGAACCGCCGGCGCCAGAGTCCCTCGCTGATCACCGCCACGTGCGGACCATTCGGCAGATCTTCCTGCTTTGTGAACCCTCGCCCCCGAATGATGGGCACCCCGAAAAGGCGGAAGTAGTTTTCTGAAACCTGACCGGAGCGCAATTGCTCCGGGACATCGCCGCCCGTGAGGTTCACCACGCCCGTGCGAAAGGCGGAAACATCGTGCACCACGCTCGACTGCGCGCGCCAGTGACTGAACTTCGCCGGGGATGCCGCGGGACCCTGACCCTGGGGCGACGTGCTCATGAACATCACAATCCGTTCCGGCTCGGGAAACGGTGGAGGCTTCAGCAGGACAGTGTTCACCACCGAAAAGATCGCCGTGTTCGACCCGATCCCGATCGCCAGCGCGGCTACGGCCGCAATCGTGAAGCTCCGGTTCTCGCGGAACATGCGCAGCGAGTGCTTCAGGTCCTTCAGAAAACTGTCCAGCATGGGAACTCCTCAGGAAGCATAGACGACGGAACCCTTCGAAAGTTCCGCAAATCGCGTTCAGATTTTCGGCGGTCTCTGCCCGCGCTTTCCCAGCCGGATCGCTTCGACGTCGAAGATTTTTCCGGCGTCGATGGTAAATCGCAGCGCGGTACGTTCCACGTGCCAACCCTGATGACCGCAGGCGCCCGGATTCA
>DASZUZ010000526.1:0-1756 GCA_035547415.1 Bryobacteraceae bacterium
GAACGCCTCACCCGCGGCAGAATGCCCATCGCTCCCAGCGCCAGAATCACGGCATAAAGCGGGAAATACGCATACTGATAAATTTGCTTCAGGTACCACGCGCCGGTGACGACGGCGATCGCAAGCCCGGTCAGATTGAGCGTCGCGAAGGTGATGACGTCCGCCCACGCGAACGTATAACAGATCTTGCGATAGAGAGGATTCGGCCGGTCTTCGGTGAACCGCAGAATATAAGGCCGCGGTTCCACGCCCGGCAGTTGCCCCCGCAGTCCCGCCATTCCCGTCCCCGCCAGCACGACGATCAGCCAGGCCATGTTGCGGATGCTGGGCCCGTGGGCAAACAGATCGAACGTCAGCGGACCGGGTGCAAGAAAGAAGACCCAGATCCAGATGGGCCAGTGCGCAACACGGTATATTTTCTTGTTTCGTTCGCGGATTTTGCGCTCGCCTGCATATTCGAGCCGGACGGTTATGGGCATGCCTCTTCAGGAGAGTTTAACTTGCCCTACCGGGCTGCGGCTACAGTCGCGCGCGGCGCGGCGCGGAGCATCGCCGCGCCGATCAGACCCGCAACCAGAAAGCCCACGAGCTGCGTGACGATATAGGCCAGCGTGTAAGAAACCGGGAACCCGTACCAGTTCCAGTAGGAGATGTTCGTCGCGATCGCGGCAATGACCCCGATGACCGCCACGAACCCGACGCGAGCCGCGAAGCTTTCGAGGCGAACCATCGAAAGCAGAAAGACTGCAAGCATCGCCTCGGCGAGTTCGGTCAGAAACTCGACGATGAAAGGCCGCGCCGTCATCGCCGCCCCGCCGACCGGATGGTAAATCAGAACACCGTTCGGCATCGTGGCCAGTTTCTTCTCGTAAGTCGCCATCTTCTCCGAAGCGGTGCCCGTCCCCATGGCCGGAAAGACGTACATGCCGGATGTGGATCCGAGCGTTGACTGCATCGGCGTGAGGATCGTCTGTTCATTGGGAATCTGCTGAATCCCCGCTTCGCCCAGCGGCAGCGCCGTGTGCGCCAGCGCGGACCACACGTACATCCCGATTCCCGCGACCAGACCCGCCACGATCACTCGTCCGTTCATGAGTATTCTCCTTCCCGGTGAAGTTTGCGCCGATTTGCGGCACGGCGCAAGGGGGGAACCCTCCAGGTACTATGAATTCGATGCGTGTTGGTCTGATCCTGTCCTTTTTGTCTCTCGCGATGGCGAGCGCCTGGGCGCAAGCTCCCGGTGACCTCGAAGCGGTCGTAACAACGGATGCCGGCGCATTCCGGTTTGAGTTTGCGCCCGATAAAGCGCCGCGCCACGTCGAGCAGTTCATCCGGCTTGCCCGGGAGGGTTATTACAACGGCAGCGCGTTCTTTCGCGTGGTCGCCAACGGCATTATTCAGGGGGGCGACCCGCTGCTGAAAGATCCGAAGACCCCGAAGAACCTCTGGGGCACGGGCGGACTGAACCTGCTGCACGGCGAGTACAGCGACATGAAGCATGAACGCGGCGTCGTTTCCACTGTGCGCATTCCGGACAAGCCGGACAGCGACGGCGCTCAGTTCTTCGTCTGCGTCTATCCGCAGCCGCCGCTGGATGGGAAGTTCTCGGCCTTCGGACGCGTGACTGAGGGCATGGATGTGGTCGAAAAGATCTCTCAGACGCCGGCGGGCGAGAACGGTTTTACCAATCAGCCCGTCCGCATCCTCAGCATCACGATCGAGAAGAAGAAAACGCAGCCGTTTGTCGATACGCCTG
>DASZUZ010000527.1:0-4133 GCA_035547415.1 Bryobacteraceae bacterium
TTCAATGTAGGCGAGGTACTGCGATGTGATCGTCGCGATCGGAATGTTACGAATATCGATCTGCTGACGCCGGATCAGATCCAGCAAGAGATCGAGCGGCCCCTCGTAATGATCGAGGTGGACGTTCAGGGGCGATGAGGACACCGGAGACAATCTCTCATTATCGCTTGCCCGCCAGAACCGCAGCGGCGCGCCCGGCGGCCTCGTTGACGAGCAGTCCCATCTTCGGGTGGCTGGGTTCGAAATCGGGGTGAAGCCCGTATTCTTCCAGCGTTTCAGTCGTTGTGGGACCGATGGACCCGACGAACACGCTCGCCAGGGATTCGCGAACCTGCTGCGCGATGCCTTCCTCTTCCGCGACCTTCATCAGGTTCACGAGTTGCATCGATGTGGTCAGCAGGACAACATCGATTTTCCCGGCGATCAACCGCGCCGCCGCCTCGCGAAGCGGTCTGGTGTCTTCGGGAAGGTCCCAGCCATAGACGCGAATCGGGGTCACTTCCCTTCCCTGCGCGCGCAGACCGTCGATCAGCGGCGCATTCGACTCCCCGTATTCCTGAACCGCCAGGCGGGTTTCCGTGCGCGGGCGCATTGCCTCCAGGATCTCCCGCCACGTGTTCGGTTCCGGAACCTGTACGGTGGGAAGCAACCCGATTTCCCGGACCGCAGCCGAGGGCTTGTGACCGCGAACCACGAGCGTAACCCGCCCCAGAGCCTCTTTCAGATCGGGTTCCGCGTACTGAGCGAGCAGCGTTTTCCACAGGAACCGGGTCCCGACGCCGGTCAGCAGGATCACGCCGTCGAATCCACCCGCGAGCAATCGCTCGCCGAAGGCCCGCACCTCATCCTGCCTTTCCAGCGGGACTTCGCGCATCGAGGGAGCCACGAACGGTTCCCCGCCCTGCTTCCGGATCAGAACGGCGATTTCTTCGGACCGGCGGCTTTCGAGCGCCAGAACACGCAGGCCATCGAACGGCATATTTCCGATTGTAGGGGCAGGGAGAACACGTTCCCGCATGGGAAAATGAGCATTGCTCACCGCATGATCGCCGCGCGCAAGATCCGAACCTTCTGGTCGTCCGGTCCGGACGGGCGAGCGATGTTTGCGGAAGCCTTCTTCCTGCCGCTCTTGATCTCCGCGGGTTTTCGTCTCGCCGGCGTTCCCCGGACCCAGGCCGCGCTGCGGCGCTGGTCGGCGGCGTTTCCGAAACCGGACAGCCGGGTTCCGCACGCAGTCATCCTCGATGCGGTCCGGGCGCAGCGCACCATCCGGCGGACCCTGAAAATCGGCGGGAGTTGCCTGGTGCGCTCCCTCTCCCTGTGGGCTTTGCTTCTGCGGCGCGGAATTCCCACCGACCTGCGCGTCGGATATCGGAAAAAGGACGGCGCGATGGAGGGCCATGCGTGGCTCGAGTACGCTGGCAACCCCATCAACGAGGAACCCGCCGTCGCCGGCACGTATTGTGTCCAGGAGAATCTGGTCGCCTTCGACCGGTCACTGGCGCGCCTCGCGCGCTGAAGTACGAAATCCCGTCCCACGAATCCGGCACGCGATTGCGTCCGCCCGGGCTCGTCTGCATCTAATGGGGGCGTGCCCGCCATTTCAAAACCCGTTCTCCTCGCCGTGGACGACGAACCGGAGGTCCTCCGGGCCATCGAACGTGATCTTCGGCGCAAATATGCGCAGCAATACCGAATCGTGCGGGCGGAATCCGGCCCCTCCGCGCTCGACGCGCTGAAACAGTTGCAGCTTCGTAACGACCAGGCGGCGCTCCTTCTTTCCGATCAGCGCATGCCCGGGATGCAGGGAACCGAATTTCTGACCGAGGCGGGAAAGTTGTTTCCCCGCGCCAAGCGCGTCCTGCTCACGGCGTATGCCGACACGAACGCCGCCATCGATGCCATCAACTCCGCCCGCACCGATTACTATCTGCTGAAGCCGTGGTCGCCGCCGGAAGAGAATTTTTACCCGGTGATCGACGACCTCCTGAACGACTGGACGCAGGAGTACCGTCCCCCGTGGAGCGGGATCCGGCTGCTCGGAAATCGCTGGTCGCCCGACGCACACGAACTCCGCGATTTCATGGGGCGCAACCGGATTCCGTTCCAGTGGCTGGATATCGACGCGCGGGACAACGATCGCGAAACGAGCGATCTGCTGAAGGCTCTGGGGCCGGAAAACAAGTTCCCCGTGGTCCTTTTCGAAGACGGCTCGCATCTTTGCCGCCCCACGATCGGCGAACTGGCGGAAAAGCTCGGACTGCGGACCACGTCCGAAAAGCCGTTCTACGATTTCGTCATCGTGGGCGGCGGTCCGGCGGGACTGGCGGCCGCGGTCTATGCGGCTTCCGAAGGTCTCGACACGGTCCTCATCGAGCGGGAAGCGCCTGGCGGGCAGGCAGGCATGAGTTCGCGCATCGAGAACTATCTCGGATTTCCGCAGGGCGTCAGCGGCGGCGAACTGGCGCAGAGGGCCGTCGCGCAGGCGCGCAAGTTCAGCGTCGAGATGCTGGCGCCGCAGGAGGTCCGATGCCTGGGATCGGAGGGCCCGTACCGGTCCGTCACCCTGGCGGACGGCAGCAGCATCAACGCCTTCAGCCTTCTGATCGCAACCGGACTTGCGTGGCGAAGCCTGGACGTTCCGGGCGTCGAACGGCTTCGCGGCGCGGGAGTCTACTACGGCGCCGCCATGACCGAAGCGGAGTCATGCCGCGACCAGGACGTCTTCGTGGTCGGCGGCGCGAATTCGGCTGGGCAGGGCGCGATGTATTTCTCGCGTCACGCCCGGCGCGTCATCATGGTCGTGCGGGCAGAGAGCCTGAGCGAGTCGATGTCGCAATATCTCATTGACCAGATCGAGAAGACGCCCAACATCGAAGTCTGGACAAAGAGCGAAGTGCTCGAAGCGCACGGCGAAACGCATCTCGAAGAACTCTCCATCGTCCACCGCGAGGACGACCGGATCGAGCGGCTTCCGGCGAGCGGATTGTTCATTTTCATCGGAGCGTGCCCCCGGACCGAATGGCTGGACGGCGTGCTTCCCATGGACGAACGTGGTTTCATTCTCACCGGGCCGTATCTCTCCTCGAACGGCTCACGCCCGAAGGGCTGGCCGCTCGACCGCGATCCCTATCTGTTTGAAACTGCCGTTCCGGGAGTGTTCGCGGCGGGCGACGTGCGGCACGGGTCGGTGAAGCGCGTGGCGTCCGGGGTCGGGGAAGGCTCCGTGGTCGTGCAGATGGTTCATCAGTATCTGGCGAAGGTGAAGTGATGGTACACGATCCAAAAGAAGAATCCATGTTTCCCCGGCTTCCGGTCGAGAAGATCCGGGAGCTTTGCGGCAGGGGCGAAACGGTCGAACTGCGGGACGGCGAAACCACCATCGTGGAAGGC
Organism: Bryobacteraceae bacterium; assembly: GCA_035547415.1. Taxonomy (GTDB): domain Bacteria; phylum Acidobacteriota; class Terriglobia; order Bryobacterales; family Bryobacteraceae; genus BOG-234. The sequence continues at coordinate 3,394 of DASZUZ010000527.1, forward strand.
CAGACAGACTATCCGTTTTACGTGGTTCTCGAAGGACGAATCCGCGTGACGAAGAAGTCACCCGCGGGCGAGATGCTGCTCGTGGTGCACGAGCCCGGCCAGTTTACCGGCGAGATGTCCATGCTGACGGGCGTTCCCGCCATTGCCACGGGCCGCGCCGAAGGCCCCGCAAAGGTCCTGCGCTTCAGCAATGCCGAGTTTCGCATGATGATCGCCGAGTGCCCCGAACTCGCGACGCCGATCCTGCGGGCGTTTGCGGCGCGCGCCCGGGAGGTGGACGCCACGCTCGTGCAGCAGGAAAAACTCGCGGCGCTCGGGAAAATGGCCGCCGGCCTTGCCCACGAACTCAACAACCCCGCCGCCGCGATGGTTCGCACGGTCGAGTCGCTGCGCGGCGCCATCCGGCGCGTCTCGGAGTTGGGAATGCAGTATGACTGCCGGTTCGATGCCGCGCAGCATCCTGTCCTCGAACAACTGCAACACCGCCTGCGGGAAGAGGCGTCCGATCCCGAAACCCTGACTCCCCTGGACCGCAGCGACCGCGAAGAAGCGCTCTCGGAGTGGCTGGAAGAAAACGGGATGAATGACGCCTGGGAGATGGCTCCGGCTCTGGTGAACGCCGGACTGACCCGCGAATGCCTCCTGAGCCTTTCGGGGAAACTGCCCGCCGAAGCTCTCGGCGCGGCGCTCACCTGGCTCGAAGCGGACCTGACCACGAACCAACTGGCGAAGGAACTCGA
>DASZUZ010000528.1:0-2727 GCA_035547415.1 Bryobacteraceae bacterium
ATCCGACTGGCGGGGCGAACTCCGGTGGAGCGGGATACGTTATACCGGCCCGTTCAGCGCACGGAAACAGCGTTTACCGTTCTGGTCTGACTATCTGCTCTACGCTCCGGCCGCTGCTTCGCAGGGCCGGCATTCGCGCGCGATCAATCCCAGTCCGCCGTACCAGTCACGCTCGATTTCGAATGCGACGTCAACCGCATTCACGCCGTTCAGCTCCGGCGCTTTTGCGCCCATGCCGAATCCCTTCAGGATCACCGAGCGGCCACCCTGCCTTACCGCAATTCGCAGATGCTTGTCTTTCCAGAGCTGCGGGGGACTGGTCAATTGCGCGCCGTGCAAGGCGAACAGCGGACGCTCGTTATCCATGCCGAACGGCGCAATGCGCTCGAGCGCGCTCCAGAGATCTTCGTTCACGTCCTGCAGTTCGAGCACCGCGTCGATCTCGACCACCGGCCGCATGTCTTCCGGCGTGAGCCGCTCCGCCGCGTAAGCGCGCAGGCGTTCCCGCAATGCTTCGAGCGATTCCACGGGCAGGGTGAGTCCCGCCGCGTGTGCGTGGCCACCGAATTTCGTGAAGAGGTCGCGCATGCTTTCGAGCGCGTCGAGCAGATGGAACTTCTCGATGCTCCGGCCCGACCCCTGCGCGATTCCGTCTTCCACTCCGATGACAATCGCGGGCCGGTGATACCGCTGCATCACGCGGCTCGCGACGATGCCAACGACGCCCCGGTGCCATCCTTCGCCCCAGAACACGAGCGCCGCATCCTGATCCGTTACCGGGGTCTCGAGACAACGATCGAGGATTTCGTTCACGATGGCGCGCTCGGCCGCCTGCCTTTCCTGATTCAGCGCGAACAGCTCCCGCGCGATCTGAACGGCTTCGTTGGCATCCTGCGTGAGGAACATGCGAACGGCGGCGCCCGCGCTGTCCATGCGTCCTGAAGCATTAATCGCCGGCGCGATGCGAAAGCCGACGTCCGTCGCGTTGGGAATCCTGTCACGGAAACCCGCCGCTTCGAGCAGTGCGCGCAGCCCCGGATTGCGCACGTCTCTCAGGCCGCTGAGTCCGTGCCTGACAATGATGCGATTTTCGCCGGTAAGCGGGACGATATCGGCGACCGTCGCGATGGCGACCAGCTTCAGAAACGATTCGAGTACGCGGTACAGCCGTTCCTTCGGCCACCCCGCGCGCGCCAGGATGGCGTGCGCCAGCTTCAGTGTGACTCCCGCGCCGCACAGATTCGGGTTCGGGTAGCCGCACTCGCGCTGATTGGGATTGACGATGGCGAACGCGGGCGGCAGGTCCGTTTCCGGCAGATGGTGATCCGTGACAATCACGTCGATACCGAGTTCATTGGCTCGGCGGATCGCCGCCTCCGCGCGGATTCCGTTATCGACGCTGACGATGAGACGGACGCCGCGCGCCGCCGCGCCGTCGACGGCAGCGACCTGCATGCCGTAGCCTTCGCGTAGCCGGTGCGGGATGTGCCAGGCGGCGTTGGCGCCCACCATTTCGAGCGCTTTTTTCAGAACGACGGTGGATGTGACGCCATCGACGTCATAGTCGCCGTGGATTTCGATGAGTTCTCCGCGTGCGATAGCGGAGCGGATCCGCTCTACCGCTTTGTCCATGTCGCGCAGCAGAAAGGGATCGTGCAGGTCCTCGATTCGGGGATCCAGAAACGCCGAAGCGCGCGCCGCATCGCGGTACCCGCGCCGCCAGAGCAGTGCGGCGGCAGCGTCCGGCAGTTGCAGTTCCCGAGCCAGCGCGCCGATCGCCGCGCTGTCGGCCGCACAGGGGAAGAGCCAGCGGCTAATTGTTGGAGTAGAAGCCGCCGAGACCGTCGCTTCCGTCACTTTCAACGTCTTCTTCGTTCAGACCGAGCATGGTGGAAAGCTCTTCGGATGCTTCAAGGAATTCCTGGTACCAATCGGGCTGGATTTCGTAGACGTAAAGATGGGAGTTGTAATCGAAGGCCATCTCCAGCGCGCAGGTGGAGCCGACGTACCGGCGGGCGGTGCGTATGCGGCCTTCAAACTCGCGGCGCTCCTCGCGGGTGAGTTCCGTCGCGTCTTCCAGTTCTTCCAGCGCCTCGTCCACTTCTTCCTGTTCGAGTTCGCGCGAAGCAAAGAGAATCAGCTTCTGGCCGGCTTTACGGGCGGTGTCGAGGAACATGCGGTAATCGGGGAAACGCTCCGCATCCCAGGTGATTACCGGGAGCGATTCCAGGCCGCCTGGATGGCTTCGGAAGACAGCGAAATCCGATGCCGCAAGGTAATCGACGATTTCCTGTTTTAATGTTTCGAGATTAAGGTCCACTCCGCGCCCCGTTTCGCAAAACCAGAATAGCACCGGGTGGGATTGAGCCACGCGAAGCGCTCCGGCCCCCGATCCGGACATCGCGAAGGGGCAGCCAGGCGCCGGCTGATACCTTTGAAATAGAATCTCTGATGAACCTCTATGTCTGAACTGAAGCGGACCAGCCTCCGTGCGGCCGTGGTCGCCGGTCTGATTGCCACCGGTCTCTCCGCGCAAATTCCATCTACGCCAGGCGAGAAGGCGACCATCACGGCGACGCCGACGGCGATCGCTCTGTCGAAACAGAACCCTGAAGCTGTCGCCAGAGGTGGCGCCCTCTTCGTCCAGAAGTGCGGTGGCTGCCACGGCGCGACCGCCAAGGGAACCAATCGCGGACCCGATCTGATCCGCTCCGTTCTGGTGCTGGA
>DASZUZ010000529.1:0-7432 GCA_035547415.1 Bryobacteraceae bacterium
ACGGGTCCGAGAACGGATGCCGACCAGTCGGTTGCCCGCATCAGCGCTCCCAGTTCGCCCCCACCGGCGAACAACTCCGCTGCTGTCGCTTGCATGGAACCTACTCAAGCGTACACAGCGGATCCATTCGCCGGTATCAGCATTCGTTCAAATTGTGATTTATTTCGCAAACGAATGCATGAATTCCAAAGGCTATTGGATTGTTGCCAGCACCGATTTCTTCACCTTCGCAACCACATGAACCTGCGGATCCACGACCTCGGCGATGTCGTAGCGGATCGAACTGCCGAGAACGACATTCGATTCATTGGGCGAAAGCTTGTACTCGCGTTCCAGCCACCGGGCCAGTTCGGACGTCGCTTGTTGCAAGGCGTCCTGCAGCGACCCGGCAATGCCCGACGCCATGAGATATTCGTCGTTTTCAAAACGGGGTCCTTGCGTGCTCTCGCCCCGGATCAGATCGACCTTGAACTCCACATCCATCGATGTCTCGAGCGCGTCGCCGGTGAGTTCCCCGTCGCCTTCGAGCGCGTGCCCGTCACCCACGAACAGCAGCGCGCCTTCCTGATAAACCGGCAGGTATACCGTGACGCCTTCACGCACTTCGCTGTAGTCCATGTTGCCGCCCCAGGATCCGAGCCAGCCGGACCGGAACGCCTGTTTCACGGGAGGAGCCACGCCGACGCAGCCCAGCATTGGCCGCAACTCCACGCGGAAGTTCTTCAGCCTCTCCGTCGGCTTCGCCAGCGACCCGGCGTTCGCATCGCGATCGAGTTTCCAGTCGCTATTGAATTTCTCGTCGAATTTTGCGTTGCGATAGTAGCCGGGCTGAACAGCGCTCGGCACGATGCGATCTCCGCTTTCCGCCGAATCGCGATTCAGCCGCAGATGAAGAATCCGTACCGCCAGCGTGTCTCCGGGCATGGCTCCCTCAACAAAGAACGGCCCCGTTTCCGGATTGCCGCCCAGCGAGCGCCGAACGCCCTTCGCGTCCCGCCCGCCCGCATCCACCGTGGTGGTCTTGATGGTGTCCCCCGGGTTGATGTGCAACGCCGGCGCGATGCTGCCCGAAAACTGGCGCTGGAAAGCGGTTGGCTCGAAGGTGTGGATTCGCGGTTCGGCCGTCACGACGGGCGCGCGATGCGCCTTCCACGTGAACTGCTCGTCGTGCTGCGTCACGGTCCCTTCCATATCGTCACCGTGAATGCTTCCGTCGAGTTTGCCCCAGTCTTCCCCGTTCGGCCGCGTGGCTGTGATATTCACGTGGTCCGCATCCACGGAGCCCGCGAGTTTCAATTCATTCAGTGTTCCGGTTATCTTCGCCCCTTCGGACTGCAACGTGATTCGAGCCGAAGCGGTCTCCTCGCCGAAACGGATCAGATGCAGGTTCCATGTACCCGCAACATCGGCGGCGGGCGCGAGAAAGGGCAGCAAAACCAGCGGAAGCAGTTTCTTCATGCACGGTTATACGCCGCAATCCGAAGATTGTTCCGCGCCGCGGCGCGAAATCTGTCTGACGCAGATTTGCTGCCCGCCCCCGCTTAGTGGCGGCTCTCCGGCGTGGACCGGAATGTTCCCGCTTTCTTCGCGATGGGAAGGAGCGTCGGATAGAACTGAACGAACGTGTTATCGACCGCCCCATTTTCCGCGTGGCACGAATAACAACTCGCGTTGCGGGCGAACGGCTTGCCTTCCGTCGCATTGCGCTCGAAAGAGTAGAACGTCCACTTGCCGTCTTCTTTGACCTCGGATTCCATCCCCACGACGCCGGACTGATAATGCCCCGCATTGTTGATCGATCCTTTCGACTCCGACGACCGGATCTCCAGGATGAACATTGTCTTGTCCGGCCATCGTCCCGACTTCAGGAACGACTGATAAGCCGCGCGCGAAACGAAAACGTTATCGAACCTCGGATTGCCGTCCGGCGACACCGCACCCACGGGACCGTATGTCATCGCCAGCCCCGAACTGAGAAAAACCCATTCGCGGTAGTTGGAAGGCAGCATCAGCGCGCCCGATGAGTTGTAACGAGGAGCGTCCGCATCGTCGGCGATGGCCGGCAGAGCGGCGCAAATCACGGCAAGTGTGGCGGCAAGCTGGAAGACGGCGCGTTTTGACATGAACCATTGTAGAGCGATCGGGCCGCCATCCGGAACGTGTTGGCGTGAACCTCCACGGTCGCCTCGATGGGCTCCGAATAGCCGCCGCCCAGCGTGATCACGACCGGAATCTTTCGCCGCCGCGCGCCTTCCAGCACCAGCCGGTCCCGCGCTTCGAGTCCCGCATGAGTCAGCGCGAGACGCCCCAGACGGTCCGTCTTCAATGCGTCCACGCCCGCCTGGAAAAAGAGGATCTCCGGCTCGAAGCCCCACACGCGCGGCAGCGTTGCCTCGAGCCGCTCCAGATACGCCGCGTCACCGGTCCCGTCAGTAAGCTCGACATCGATGGCGCTCTGCTGCTTGCGAAAAGGAAAGTTGTTTGCGCCGTGCATCGAAAACGTCAGCACGTCCGCATCGCCGCTGAAGATCGCCGCCGTTCCGTCTCCCTGATGCACGTCCAGATCGACCACCGCCGCCCGTCGGATTCGGCCTTCCCGCCGCAGCGCGCGAATCGCGATCGCGATATCGTTGAACACGCAGAATCCCGAGCCTTCGGCATAGAAAGCGTGGTGAGTACCGCCCGCCAGTCCTCCCGCGATTCCGCGTTCGAACACGTCGTGCGCGCACTGAAGAGTACTCCCGGCTGACGCCAGGGTTCGCTGGACCAGCCCCGCCGACCACGGAAATCCGATGCGGCGCATCGCCTGGGACGCCAGCGTTCCTTCCACGAACGCCCGAACGTATTCGGGATCGTGCGCGAGTTCAATAACATCGATCGGCGCTGAAGGAGCCGGCTGCAGGTCGAACCCGCCAGCCGACTCCAGCGCCTCCCGAATCAATCGGTATTTCCGCAGCGGGAACTTATGGCCCGGCGGCAACGGGATTTCGTGATGATCGCAGTAATAAACGCGCAATTAACGGACCGAGAGGTCCCGGACGTAGATATCGCGGAACATCATGTTGCCGTGTCCGCCCGAGTGTAACTGCAGCGCGATCGTTCCATCGGTTGACTTCGGCGTGGGGTCCGTGAAGTCCACGACGACCACGCCGTTCAGCCTCGCCACGTAGTGATTGCCTTCCACCTTGAGCAGGTACTCGTTCCAGTCCTGCTGCCGCAGAACATACTCGTTTTCAGGAGAAGGCCAGACAATCCACTGCCGCCCGTCGCCGTAAATGCCGCCCGTGTGGTGGTTGATGGTGGGATCGATCTCGAACTGCAGCCCCTGCGAAACATCCGCTGTGCCCGGCTTGAAACGCGTGTGGAAGAAGACGCCGCTGTTGCCGTCCCCCACGCACTTGAATCGCAGCGCGAGATGGAAATCCTTGTAGTCTTTGACGGTCTGCAGATAACCGTAGTCTTTCGTGAGCGTCGCGCCGTGGATAATCCCGTCCTCCACGGTCCATTTCTCTTTTCCGACCGGCTCCCAGCCTGTAAGATCGGTACCGTTGAACAGCTGGACCCATTCCTCATTCGGCAGTTTCGGACGGTTGCGCGGCACCTGAGCCACGGCGAAAGTGGCCAGCGCTGCGGCCAACAGAACAAGAGAAATTCGCATACGGCTGTTTTATCCTAATTCGGCGTGAATTGCAGCGACAATCCGATCGGCAAGCCGTTCGATCTGGCTCTTCTCCGCCCCTTCGACCATCACGCGCAGCAGCGGCTCCGTGCCTGAAAATCGCACCAGCACGCGTCCTGATCCGTCCAGTTCCGCCTCGCAGGCGCGGATTTCTTCCGTGACGCGCGTCAACTGATCGAGCGGCTTTCGCTCCTTCACTCGCACATTCACGAGCAATTGCGGAAAAACCTGCAGATCGGCCGCGAGTTCGTCAAGCGTGGCGCCTTCGCGGACGCTCGTCTCCAGCACCTTCAGCGCCGTCAGCATGCCATCGCCCGTCGTCGAGTACTCGCGAAAGATGATGTGGCCGGACTGCTCCCCGCCCAGAGGCGCATCGCGGCGGATCATCTCTTCCAGCACATACTTATCGCCCACCGGCGTTCGCACCATGGAAATCCCGAGCCGTTCCAGAGCCTTCTCGAGTCCCAGGTTCGACATCACGGTGGAGATCACCGCGTTGCCCGGCAGATGGCCGTCTGCCTGCAGGCGCCGGCCCGCGATGAGCAGCACGGCGTCGCCATCCACAATCCGCCCCGAAGGAGCCACGAACAGCGCGCGATCGGCGTCACCATCGAAGGCAACGCCCGCGGTAGCGTTCGTTTCGAGTACCTTCGCGCGCAGATTTTCCAGATGCAGCGCGCCGCAATTCAGGTTGATGTTCCGCCCGTTCGGCTCGTTGCAGATCGTCAGAACCTCCGCGCCGGCTTCGCGAAACAACTCCGGGGCAAGCGCTGAAGCCGCGCCGTTTCCGCAGTCGAGCACCACGCGCTGCCCCTGCAGTAATGTCGACAATGTGGAAAGAAGAAAATCGAGGTACGGCCTCACCGAATGGGACGCCACCAGCGCCGGCGGCTCGGTGGCCGCGTTCACTTCCGGCAGAATCCGGAAGATCTCCTCTTCCACTTCATGCTCTTCCGTATCCGGCAGCTTGAAGCCGGTGCGGGCAAAGACTTTAATGCCGTTGTCCTCGAACGGATTGTGCGACGCCGAAATCATGATGCCCGCGGCGAAGTCGCCCGTTCGCGTGAGGTAAGCAACCCCTGGAGTGGTCACAACCCCCGCGAAGCGCACCGCCACGCCACGCTGCGCGAGTCCGCTTGCCAGTTGCGCTGCGATCGCCGGCCCGGACTCCCGGGTATCCATACCGACCAGCACTGCCTTTTCCGCCAGTCCCTGATGATGAAGATCGTTCGCCAGCGCGATCCCCAGCGCTGTTACCGTGCGGGGGTCGAGCGGCGGTTGGCCCGCCACGCCCCGAATGCCGTCTGTACCAAATAACTTTTTCGCCATGTTGCGGTCAGTGAGTGTGTTCGACGTGAATCTTCACTGTAACCTGCGGCACGCTGACGAACCGGACTTCCGGCTCCTGGATGTATACCGACAACTTCTGCTGGGTATCGCCGGTCACCTGGCTCAGATCGAAAGGATCCGCCACCGCCTTGCGCACCGCCGCGACGCGCGTCTCCGGACCGGCGATCGTCAGTCCCGGGGGTTCGATGTCGTAGCCCGTCATTGTCAGACCGTGTGGCAGCGTCCCCGAAAACTGCGCCTCCACCTGCAGCGTCCTGGTCGCACGGCGCTCAAAATTGAACCGCAACTGCTCGGGAATAGTACGAATCAGCGCAACGTCGCTGGGTAAACCGAGTTCTCTCGCCGTAATCGTGAAAGTGCGTTCTCCCGGAGCCGTTACGCTCGAGAAGTCGACCACCGCCGCCAGATGCGCCTGGCTCAGAGCGCGGATCTCACCGGAAGGACCGCGCGTTTCGACATTGATCGCCTCCACGATATCCGAGCTGATCTCCAGATCCTTCGGGTAGTTCTTGTACTCCACTGGTGCTGACAGAATCGTGGCCAGTTCGGGTTCGCTCGCGATGTTCAACCAGATGGCAAACGCCGCAACCAGCGAGAGCAGCTTCCAGAAGATATTGTGAGTCAGGAATCTCACTCGCGGCTCCTCAATGTCGCCCCGACCGCATCCTCACGTGGCGCTCCCGGCATGGACGGCGGCGGAGTCCGCCTCGAAACCCCGAAATGCAGGTTGATCCGCTCGTCCACGCGCTCAATAGTGAGTTCGCGTTCGAGATTTCCAAACGCCGCCACGGAAATCGCGCCGGTCTCCTCGCTCACGATCAGTGACAGGCAATCCGTCTCTTCGGTGATACCGATGCCCGCCCGGTGCCGCGTGCCGAGTTTGGTCGAAACCGCGGGATTCACGGTTAACGGCAGAAAGCAGGCCGCCGCTGCGATCCGCTCTTTCTGGATGATTACCGCGCCATCGTGCAGCGCCGTGCCCGGCCGAAAGATCGAGAGCAGCAGATCCCGCGAAATGTGCGAGTCGAGCCGCACCCCGCTTTCGATAAACGTCCGCAGGCCGATATCGCGCTCGAGGATAATCAGTGCGCCCACTTTGTCGCGTGACATCGCTGCCAGCGCAAGCAGAATCTCGTCCGTCGATTCGGGCCTCTGGTACCCCCCGAACAGCCGTTTGCGGCCCAGTCGCGCCAGCGTACGGCGGATTTCCGACTGAAACAGGATAATGATCGCAATCGCGGAGTAGGGAGCGAGCGAGGACAAGAGAGAGCGCAGCGCCTCCAGATGGGCCCGTACCGCAATCTGATAGATCACCGCGACCGTCACGATCCCCGTCAGAATCTGCGCCGCGCGCGTGCCGCGCACGATCTGCAGAAGCTGATAAATCACCACAGCCACGGCAAGGATGTCGATGAGCGATCGGAAAGTCAGCTTCGGGACGCTGAAGATGTATTCGGCCGGGATCATGAGTCGGCTGCCGTTAGCTGCCGTTATTTTAAACGGTTGCGCCACTACCATTCACGCAAATAGCGCCGGGATCCATCGGGAGCCAACAAACTTCGTGCCATTCCCCCAATCGGAACAGGACCAAATCATATCCCGAACCAAACGCTATATTGGAATTTCCGACACTATGTCTTTTGCGTCCGTTGAGGAAGCGATCGAGGAAACCCGCGCCGGGCGCATGCTCGTCGTCGTGGACGATGAAGATCGCGAGAACGAAGGCGACCTGACGATCGCCGCCGCGAAGATCACTCCCGAGGTGATCAACTTCATGGCGACTCACGGCCGGGGACTGATCTGCCTCACGCTCACTCCCGAACGTTGCGACGCGCTGCGCCTGCCGCTGATGTCGCCGCATAACACCTCGAACTTCGGAACTGCCTTCTGCGAATCCATCGATGCGCGCGACGGCGTCACCACCGGCATCTCCGCCGCGGACCGCACCCGCACCATCCTGACTGCGATCCATCCGGATACCCAACCCGCCGACCTCGCGCGTCCCGGCCACATCTTCCCGCTCCGCGCCCGCGAGGGGGGCGTGCTCGTCCGCGCCGGCCAGACGGAGGCTGCTGTCGACCTTTCGCGACTCGCGGGTCTCGACCCTTCGGGCGTGATCTGCGAAATCATGAACGAGGACGGCACCATGTCGCGCGTGCCGGAACTGAAAGACTTCTGCGCCCGGCACAACCTCAAAATGATCTCCGTCGCGGACCTCATCCGGTACCGCCTCCGGCACGAGCGCCGCGTCTATCATCGGGCCGAAGGGACCATCCGGACAGAATTCGGCGAATTCCGCACGATCCTCTATTCGAGCGACCTCAGCGCCGATTCTCACCTCGCCCTCGTTCGCGGTGACGTTGCGGGCAAGGAAAACGTTCTCGTCCGGATGCACTCCCACTG
>DASZUZ010000530.1:0-5169 GCA_035547415.1 Bryobacteraceae bacterium
CGGCGCCATTTGCGATCACCGGATCGGTTGCCTGCGCGGTAGGCGTCGAGTTCGGGTTGTAAACCGTGCTGTTTACGTCCGTGTAATTGCTCAGCCCTGTGCCGTAAATCGCGATGTACGATCCGGGAGCTACCGCCTTCAGTCCCGCTGCGGCGTCGGCAATACCCGCGGTACTCGGAGCCGGCTGGATCTTGACGGTTCCCGAAACCCGATGGCCGGCGATGGTTGAAGAAATCCGTACGGATGTCGCGGACATGCCATTGATGACTTCGGCATAAGCAAATCCGAATTCATCGGTGTTGCAGGTGACCGTCCCGACCGCCACGGCGCACGCCGGCACTCCGGATATGCTCTGCAGAGACACCCCACCGCCTGGACTGATATTGAAGACAACGGGACTATTAGCCACAGGCACGCCGTACTGGTCCGTTACTTGTACGATGGCTGGTCCGATATCCTGCCCCGGAGCGCCTTCGCCGCCAAGCACCAGCGCGTTCGCGTTATGTGGCATTCCGTCGCCCACGAGCATCATGAAAGGAACGCGAGCCAGAGTCGTTCCCCCTTGTTGCAGCAGGATCGAACCCGAATATTCGCTCGCGACCGGAAGAGTTCCCGAAAGGGTCGCCGTAATCGACCCGGAAGCGCCCGGCGCCAGGGTCAGGGTGGCGGGAGCCACGCTCACGGAAGCATTGGAAAGGGTGCCCGTCATCCCGTTTACCGTGCAGCACACGACGGAAGGCGAGAGCGACGCGGCGGCGGAACCGATGTTCGTCACCGCGATGGTCCGGGCGATCGGGAAAGTGGCTTTGTTCAGAATTCCGAAGGAAACCGTAGCCGGCTCCGCCGTCAGAGTCGCTGCCACGGCCGCGCCGGCGTCGACCATTCCGGCTCCAATCCATTGGGCATCGATCGGAATCCCGGAATCTTCGGTGGTCACGGCTTGCGAGGCCGAGTTCAGAAGCAGCGAACGAATCTGTGTCCCGCGAAGGTTCTGATTGGCGCGCGCCTGCTTGACAAGCGCCGCCGCGCCCGCCGCCATCGGAGTCGCGAAACTGGTGCCATCCGCCGCCCAGTAACCATTGGCGCTGTAGTTCGATCCACCGGATGAACTCTGGTTCGGGTCGTAACTCTGGGTCGCCATGTAGATGCCGGAGGGTGCGGGTACATAAGGATTGCCGGATTCCGGCAGAAGATACCCGATGTCGTTACCTCCCACCGCGACCGCGTCGGGTTTCATCTGTCCGTCCGGAGTCGGTCCCGTCGAAGAGAAGCCGACCAGCATGTTGGAAGTAACGGTCGGACTGAATCCGTATTGTTGGCTCCAGGCGCTGATATCCATTTCCATCCCCCCGGCGTCGATCGAGACGCGTTGTCCGGGATTCGCCTCAAGGTAGTTCTTCAGCAACACCCCGGCGGAGTTGGAAATCGAAACGGCGGGTCCGATAAAGTTGGCGTCGCGCGGGTTGTTTTGACCGAGCCCGGTAATCGGCGTGACGGAGCTTGAGTCGGCCCAGTAGATAATCAGCCCGATGCCGCCCGCGCTCTGTACATTCGCCGCTTTGGTGGCGAATGTACACGTGCCGCGCTCCACCAGCGCGAATGAACCGATCAGCGAATTGGCAGGCAGTGGGGCGCAGGCCAGTCCGTCGTCGCCCAAAGTCGTGACGTCCACCAGCGGCCCGGAATTCACGCCATTGCTGGAGGGATAGTTATAAGCGTCGCTCGGCTGGGCCGGAATCCCCTTCAGCCCGGCGGGCGCGCCGGAGGAAATCACGCTGACGGACGGCAGCAGCACGTGCGAATTTTCTGTCGCCCCGACCGAAATCACGTCCGGCGCATTGGACGGCGACGAAATCGTGTTAAAGCTCGGATAGACGGCGGCGTCCTCGCCGGCATTCCCTGCCGCCGCCAGCACCACTGCCCCCGTTTTCGCCGCGGCTTCGAATGCGGCCGCGGTGGGATCGCTCGCGAAGTCGGAAACCGCATTGGAGCCCCAGGACGTGGTAATCACGTCCATGCCGTCCATCACGGCGTCTTCGACTGCCTGGATCAGAGTCTGATCGGTCGCAAATTCAGCCACGCCGGGCGACCCGGCGATCTTATAGTTTCCCAGATAGGCTTTTGGAGCAACGCCCTGAATATTGAGAGCCGTGCCTGTCGCGGATACTCCGGGAACGGTCACGCTCACGGCCGCGGCGGAAGAAGCGACGCCCGTACCATGGCCGTCGCGGTCACGGGGAGAGTAATCGTCCGGAAGCGAATCGGCCGACGGGTTTTTCGGGTCGGATCCGGCGGAAACAAGTCGCACATAGCTTCGCGCCACGATCACTTTGTTATTCGTGTATGCGCAATCTTCCGGGTGTCCGTCCGTGCACTTCGGAAATCCCGCCGGCATCGGAAGGTTCGGATCCTGAAATGCCGGATGGTTCTGATCGATTCCTGAATCGAGAATGGCGATTTTGATCCCGGCGCCCGCATTGGATGGTCCGCCGAGCTTCTGCCATGCCATGGGCGCGTTCAGTAACTGCGTGGCGCGATTCAACAACGGACGGAAGCGACGCATGGGGCGCACCGCGGCAACGCCGGAGATCGCGCGCAGTTCGTCCACGCGGTTCGCGGGAGCATTCACGAAGATCGCGTTCAGCAGCACCGAAGTCGATCCCGTCACGCTGAACCGTCGCGACTGCAGGTCCCGTTTGATGATGGCTTGCCGGTCCTCGATCTGACGTCGATAAGCCGCTGCTTGTGAACTGTTGACCGTGAACCGCGATGCAAACCTTGTTGCAACCGGAGGATCCTGCAGCATCAATATGTATCGTCCGGGAATAATCTGGCCCCGCGCGGCGGACGCAGAGAGGACCAAAATAAGGAGGCCGTAAAGCAGCCCCGAAGCAGGCTTGGCTGGCATGCTCCTTCGACGAGAGCGCCGAAAAGCGAGTTTCCCGGATCGCGGCATCTTCACATTATTGACATCCACCCACCATTGGTTCCACTTGACTCCATATATCTACCAGTGATACATCTACAACTGACACAGAGGCTGTATTGAAACCCGGACTGCCTGATGAAATCCTCCGCCTGCTCCCGCTCACGCCGGCGGTATTCTATACGCTCTTCGCCCTGGCCGAAGGACAGAAGCACGGCTACGCCATCATGCAGCAAACGAAGCTGCTCTCCGGCGGCAGCTTTCGCATGGGACCGGGGACTCTCTACACCACTATCCAGCGCCTGCTCGAACTGGCGCTGATCGAAGAAACAACCGAGCCCGATCAGTCCGACGATAAAGACGGCCGCCGCCGCTATTACCAGCTCTCGAGGAACGGCAGGACACTGCTCGAACTGGACATCGCGCGCATGAGATCGGCGGTGAGGCTCGCGCGGGATTTGAATCTCGCTCCGGAGAATTAAACAATGCCCGAGGGAATTCGAATCAGCTTATTTGTATACCGCCTGCTGATTTTCGCTTATCCCGGTGAATTACGGCGCGATTTCGCGGCCGACATGCTGACCGTTTTCGGCCGGCAATTGCGCGACGCCTGGTCCGAAGAACGTTTGGCCGGAATCGCGGCGCTCTGGGCCTGCGCGCTGCGCGAGATTCTGACGGTCGCGCTGCCATCGCGGTTGCGCAGCACCGTTGTGGTTGCGTCAGCGTTATCTCTGGTGGGCACGTCGGCTATTTATCTGGCGTTGCTCTGGGCATTGACTTATACATTCGATCTCCCCAGACATGCTTGAAGTCCGTGGCCTGACCAAACGATTTCGAAGCCTCACAGTCGTCGACCACGTAAACTTCACCGTGCGGGCGGGTGAAATCACTGGCTCCCTCGGACCGAACGGTTCGGGGAAATCGACCACAGTGAAGATGCTGACCGGCCTCCTTCATCCGACCGAAGGTTCGATTCTGTTTCGTGGCCGCAATATCCGCGAAGATCTGATCGCGTTCCGGCGGCAGCTCGGGTACGTACCCGAGGAACCGAATCTCTATGGATATCTGACCGGTTTTGAATATCTGCAACTGGCGGGACGATTGCGCGGAATTGACGACGACACGATCAACAGCAAAGCCACTGGATTGCTGAACCAACTCTCGCTGAGCGATGCCCGGTGGGCCCCGATTTCGGCTTATTCGAAAGGCATGAAGCAGCGCATACTCATCGCCGCCGCACTCCTGCACGACCCGGATTTTTTTATCTTCGACGAAGCGCAGTCCGGACTGGATATCGCCAACGCCCTGCTCTTCCGGCATTTGCTGCGCGCGCTCGCCGCTCGCGGCAAAGCGGTCCTGTATATCTCGCACGTCCTCGAGCTGGTCGAGAAAGTCTGCGAACGCGTCATCGTCATTTACAAAGGCCGGATCGTCGCGGATGATTCGGTCAGCCGGCTGCGCGAACTGATGCGATTGCCGAATCTCGAAGAAATCTTCAACCAGCTTGTCCGTCAGGACGACATGGAAGCGCGGGCCAGAGACATTGTGGAAATCATCCGTGCATGACTCCGTTCCGTCAGCTCCTCCGCATTTTTCGCGACCGTTTTCGCGAGAATGACGCTGTTTCGCCAGGCGCCGGTTTTGAAACCGGCATCCATTTCCTCCTCGGCTATCTCAGCGTCCCGGGGCTATTCGTGGCGATGTACCTCGTCCCGCGATTTATGGAGCTCTCGTTCTACACCCCTGGTCCGGCTGTGGATTGGGAACTTCGATCCGAGCGGCTCTTCTTCGCCGCATATTCCTTCGCCGCGGTCGGATTCGCCACGGTCTTCGAGTGGGATATGTTGTTTCCCGACCGGCGGGACTTCCTGATCCTGGCGCCGTTCCCGATACGCCTGCGTGACCTGTTCGGAGCGAAGGTCGCTGCCCTCGGCCTCTTTCTGCTCGCCATCGTCGCCGCCGTAAGCCTGTGGCCCGTGACCCTGATCCCGATCTTTTCGGCCTGCATCAGGTCCGCGCGTGCGGCCGGCGTACTGCGGTTGATGCTGGCGCAGGTCGCGAACATCGGGTTGGCCGCCGCCTTCGCGTTCTTTCTAGTCGCGGCGCTGCAGGGTCTGCTGATCAACCTCACGTCGCCCCGATTCTTCCGCCGCATTTCGCCGTGGGTCCAGATGATCGGAATGAGCGTCATGGTGCTTTCGATCCTGCTGTTTCCCATTTATTCCATGGCGATGCGGCCGCTG
>DASZUZ010000531.1:0-3920 GCA_035547415.1 Bryobacteraceae bacterium
AGTCACACCACTTCTCGAATCTGTTGCCCGGTTGATTGAATGCGGCCAGTTGTCACGGGACAGCATCTGCATCAATCTGGTTGGCGAGGCGCTCCCCGGATGTATTCCTTCACCCGATTTTGTCGATCGCGCAAAATCGGAGGGGTGGCTTGACCTCAGTGGCAAGGTCGTGTCGCAGAAAGAAGCGCAGCGAATCAGTCAGACTTCGGACGGTCTTCTGCTCATCCAGCCGCACTCGTCCATTCAGGTACCCGGGAAGATCTTTGAATATGTACAGATCGGGCGGCCCGTTCTGGCGTTCGTTCCCGAAGACTCTCCCATCGAGCGCATTCTCGCGCAGAGCGGAATCACATATCGATGCGTCTATACCGATCAGTCGAACGAACGCATGGACGAACAGCTTCTCGATTTTTTCCGGCTGCCTTCGACTGTCAGTCCGCCGAACGCATGGTTCGAGGAACAGTTCGACGGATGCAGGCAGGTAGAGGCGCTGGACCGTTATATCCGGGAAATACTGGAGTAACAAGCCCGGAGAACTCGCTATTCAGGCGGGATTAGCCGGCAGCCAGGAGCAAACCGGTCAGACCAGAACCGGGTTAAGCAGATGATTCGAGACAGTATTTCCCGACCGGCGGCCGCAGCCAAGCGTTCTGGAGTACGGCGAGGCGGTGCAGGAGCGCTTCGGGATATGCCGAGGGCCTGCGTAATAGTCGAATGTGCTACTGTACCGAACGCATGAGTACGAAAGGCCGATGAGCAAAACGTCCACGAATACAGGTGAAATCATCGTACAACTGTCGCCGGCGCCGATGTTTTTCCCCACCACGGGAGCCCAGCTGCGGAATCATCATCTCGCGCGCCAACTGGCGCGCATCCGGCCCGTGTACAGCCTGACCTTTGCGGCCGATGCGCCCGTTCGGGCGCCACACAAGGATGCCGGGATGGAGCATCAGGCAATTCCCCGGCCGACGGGACACAAGGTGCGAGCGCTTCTCGGCGGCGCGTTTGGAGCTAAGCCGTACTCCATACTGCACTACACGACGCAACCTATGCGCGATGCGCTGGAGTCCGTACTGAGGACCCGAAAGGTAGCGGCGGTTCAGATCGAGGCCATCCAGCTGTGCGGGTATGCGTCATTTATTCGCCAAGTATCGCCATTAACGGCAATCGTGCTCGACTGGCACAATGTCGAGTCGAAACTGGTGGCGCGTTTCGCGGAAACGACTGCCAATCCGGCGAAAAGGCTCTACGCACGAAGAACTGCAGACCAGTTGCGAAGACTCGAGAAGAGCATGCTGCAACTGTGCGATCTCCATCTGGTCGTCAGCAACCGGGAACGCGACGAACTGGCGGCGTTAAACCCGCAGGCAGCGATTCGAGTGATCGACAACGGAGTCGATGCCGAGCAGTTCGAAGGCGCAGACGGGGAGATCGGCTCGCGACCGGACATCATCTTCGTCGGGAGCATGGATTACTACGCAAATGAAGATGCCGTGCGGTATTTCGTCGCGGAGATATGGCCGAAAATCCGCAGCGTGTTCCCCCAGGCTGTCTTTCGAATTGTAGGCCGCAAACCAGGGGCGGCGGTTCAGGCGCTTGCCGCGACGCCCGGAGTGGTGGTTACAGGCACTGTCGACGACGTTCGGCCTTACTATCAGCGCGCTCGAGCCGTTGTCGTGCCCTTAAGAGTCGGAGGCGGAACGCGCCTGAAGATCCTCGAAGCGTTCGCCGCGGGAACGCCCGTGGTGTCCACCGGGCTGGGCGCGGAAGGCCTTACGGCATCGGAAGGTCACGACTACCTTCGAGCGGAGTCCCCGGACGAGTTTGTGGAGTGTGTCCGGCGACTATACGAGGATGATTCGCAGTGGCGGAAACTGTCCAGTGCGGGCCGGGAACTCGCCGTTTCGCGCTACGCGTGGCCGGCTATCGGGCGGGATTTACAGGAGGCATACCGGGAAACGCTGGGCATCGTCCCTCTGTCCGAGGCGGCGATCGACAACGCCTCCTGCACGCGAACATAGTCGGGACGACGGCGGTTCAAGGGCTGCCGCGGAACCCGAATGTTAGATTGGGAATGCTGATTTCGTGGGATGACGGTCACCTGTTTCTTTCCGTTTGTCGCGTGGCCCCGCCATATCTTTAAACTCCGAACATTCATTTCATGCGAACGGTCTTAATCTGCCACGAAGACGATCCTTTAAATTACACGGGTATGAGCCGGTGGCTGAACTCGTTCACAGACCTGGTCGGGATCGTCGTCCTGCGCGAAACGCGTCAGAGGAAGTGGAAACGGTTGCGCAGGGAAGTGAAGAGGGTCGGATTGCTTCGCTTTCTCGATGTCATCGCGTTCCGCCTTTTCTATCGCCTGGCCTCAGCGGCGAAAGACCGGGCCTGGGAAGATGCGACGCTCTCATCATTGTGTGAGCGCTATACCGAACCGAGTCAGGCGAAAGTGATTATCGCCCCTTCGCCGAACACGAGCGAGGTCGAGCAGTTCCTGAAGAGCGTGCAGCCCGACATGATGCTCGCGCGATGCAAGACACTGCTGAATCAACGAATTTTTTCCATCCCGGCGAGCGGCACATTTGTTATGCACCCCGGAATCTGTCCTGAGTACCGGAACGCGCATGGATGCTTCTGGGCGATGGTTCGCGGCGATTACGAGCGTATCGGCATGACGCTGTTACGAATCGATCCGGGCGTCGACACGGGACCTGTGTACGACTACCACTACTGGAAAGGGCGTCCGGGCAATGAGTCTCATTTCGTTATCCAGCACGCCGTCGTACTCGACAATCTCGATCGTCTCGCGGACAAGTTGCAGGGGATTCATGCAGGAACGGAAGTTCCCCTCGACACGAATGGACGGGAGTCGCGCGCATGGGGGCAACCATGGCTGACCGCCTGGCTGAAGTGGAAGATAAGTGGACCGCGTCGATGAGTAACATGCGAGCAGTTACGCTGCTCTATCACGATCTCGTCGAGGGCGGCAAGTACGCGGAAAGCGGCTTCTGCAGTCCGGACGCGAATATCTATAAGCTGGAGGCGTCTCTCTATGAAGACCATCTGCGCGCGATTGCCAAAACATTCGGGTGTAAGGCGACGGCGGCAGACGCAGCGCTGACGACGGGCTGGTCCGGACGGCCGTTTTTTCTGACATTCGATGACGGCGGGTCAAGCGCGCTGAAACTGACTGCGCCGCTGCTGGAACGCTTCGGACATGTCGGCCACTTTTTCATTTCAACGGATTTCATCGGGCAGCCGGGCTTCATGAAGGCTCCGGAAATTCGCGAACTTCGCGCCCGAGGCCATGTGATCGGAAGTCATTCCTGCTCTCATCCTCCCCGCATGTCCCGGTGCAGCGCGGCGGAGATCGAGCGCGAATGGCGTGACAGCGTAAATACGCTGGCAGATATCATTTCCGAGCCAATTCACACCGCATCCGTACCCGGCGGATATTATTCGCACGCGGTTGCGGCCGCAGCGGAAAAAGCCGGAATCGCGGTCCTGTTCAATTCGGAGCCGACGATCCGGGTGCGCCGAATCGGGAATTGCCTGGTCACAGGCCGCTTTTCGGTTCAACAGGGCGTGACGCTGGACACGGTGCTGGCGTTCGCAGGGGCCCGCTGGACAGCACTCGCGAGGCAGTCACTGTACTGGAACACCAAGAAGGCATTAAAGGCGATGGGGGGCGATTACTGGCTGAAAGCCCGCAAGCTTCTCCTTGCCCGCTCGGCCCGGTGAAATCTGGTCCCGCAGACGAGGAGGACCGGTTGAGGCGCTTCTCATCCTCGCAGACGAGAAGCGCCTCCCGGATCCGTTCTTCAGAAGCGAAGCGCCGCCGTTCTAAGTTCGTTTTCGGATAACGTCCAGAACAGCGGCCGCCACTTCCCGAAGGTCGGTTTCGACCAACCCGACAC
>DASZUZ010000532.1:0-4345 GCA_035547415.1 Bryobacteraceae bacterium
TCGAAGGCCATCTTTTCCAGTCTGACGTGATCGAAGAAATATTCGGTATGGATCACACGAGCGCCGGCACAGCAGACATGGGCATGAACCGAAGGCGCCGTATGGGCTGAAAGAGGCATGCAATGGCCCTGACACAATGCATCGGCCTGAAGGAAGCCGGAGATACCGGCGCAGCGAGTCGCGTCCGCCTGCAGGACATCCACGGCGCCGGACGACAGCATCCGTTCGAAATACCAGGCATCATAGCCGTATTCGCCCGCCGCGATATTCATCCCGGCGGGAGCGGAATCGCGAATGAGACGCAGACCTTCGAGGTCGTCGGAAGAGACGGGCTCTTCAAACCAGCTCACGCCGAATTCGGCGAAGCGTTGCGCCTGGCCAAGAGCCTGCTTTCGCGAATACGCGCCGTTGGCATCGACGAACAATTCAACGTCAGACCCGATCGCCTGGCGTACTGCTTTGACGCGCTTCACATCAGCGGACGGATCGCGACCGATCTTCATCTTTACGGCGGGGAGGCCGCTTTCGGCCCAGCCTGTCATCTGAGCCAGAAGTTGTTTCTCCGTGTATGAGGTAAACCCGCCACTGCCGTATGCCATGATCTCCGGGCGCACCATCGGGAGCAGAGCGGCAACGGAGACGTTCAACAGTTTCGCCTTCAGGTCCCAGAGCGCGTTGTCCACCGCCGCGATGGCCATGGAGCAGACTCCCGGGCGGCCGAGATTCCGAATCGCCTGTACCATGGCTTGCCATGCGGCGCCGACGGCAAGCGCGTCGAGGCCCAGAACCTTCGGCGCGAGAGTGCGATCGATCAGGTGCGCGGTCGAGTCATCCGCATACGAGTAACCCAAACCTTCGGTTCCGCCGGCCTCGACCCGCACGACCACGATGGTGGTTTCATGCCACTCCAGCGTGCCGTCGGATTCCGGCGTCTCGGTCGGCACGGTAAATGCCGCAACGGATATACGTTCGATCTTCTGACTTGCAGGCATCTTGCGTCCTATAAGGCGGGCATTCCGTGACCCCAGGTATCGGGCGGTGAAAGATCGCGCCGGATCTTCGGCGGCCGCGGATCGCGCCGGTTGCCCGAGAAGACCGCATCACCCTGATCGATCAGGTAATCCGCGGTTCGCGCGGCGATCGCCATTATGGTCAGCCCCGGATTGGCGGAGCCCTGCGTCGGCATCACGCTGCCATCGCAGATAAACAGATTCGCGATGTCGTGGGTTCTTCCGAATCCGTCGATGACGGATGTCTCCGGGTCTTTGCCCATCCGCGCAGCGCCGACAAGATGGGCGTAGCGGGCCTCCTGCACCACTTCCCGGGCGCCCGCCGCCCACATGACTTCCATCGTTTTCTTCTTTCCGAATTCGATCAGCTTTTTGTCGTTGTCGTACAGGTTGAACGTGACTTTCGCGACGGGAAGACCCCACTGGTCTTTTTCTTCCGCGATCTCAACGCGATTGTCTTTGTTCGGCAGAATTTCGCCCAGAAGCCCGAAGGCCGCCCAATGGTTGTAATCCATCATGATGCGGCGCATGCCCCAGCCCCAAGCGCCTTTTGCCACCATCATCTGTTTGGCAAAGGCAATCGGCAAGGGGCCTACTGTCTGGATAGCAAACCCACGCGCGAAATCCCGCTTCGGGTCCGTCTCGTAAAACTCTTCCGTCAGAGCGTGGGCCGGCGGGGCTTTATACATGCGGACGAGTTCGTCAAACCGGCCAAGTACCACGTTGCCCGCCTGCGCCATCAGGTAACGCCCGACGCAATCGCTCGAGTTCGCGAGGCCGCGTTCAAATCCGGGACAGGCCGAATTCAGCAGGAGACGCGGCGTCTCGATCGCGTAACCGGCGACGACGACCGCTTTCGCTTTCTGAAAGTGCTCCCGCCCGTCGCGATCGAAGTAAGTCACGCCGCTCACGCGGCGATCCTTGCCCAAATGGATTCGAGACACCATGCTGTAATCGCGAATTTCGGCTCCGCTGGCGATCGCATCCGGAACATGGGTAATCAGGGTACTCGCTTTCGCGCCAACCTTACAGCCCTGAATGCAGAAACCGCGGTAGATACAGTGCGGACGGTCCGCGCGCGACGCGCTCAGAATGGCGACGGGACCTCCCGCGCTGACGCCGATCCCCAGTTTCGTGCAGCCGCGAATCAACGCATCGCCAACGCCGCCCATGGGGTGCGGGCCATAAGGATAACCGTGAGGATCGCCCCACGGATAATACGCCGGGCCGGCAACCGGCAACTCGCGTTCGATCAGTTCATAGTAGGGCTTGAGGTCCCAATAAGAGATGGGCCAGTCCGCGCCGACTCCGTCCTGCGAATAGACGCGGAAGTCGGATGGATGAAAGCGCGGCGTGAATGAGGCCCAGTGAACAGTGCCACCACCCACGCCTTTGCCACTGTTATTCGCGCCCAGCGCCAGCGGGTGCTCACCGCGCGTGATGCGCTTGTCATTCCAGTACAGATTGTGAGAACCCTTCTCGTCGCTCACCCAATCGCGTTCGGTATCCCAGAACGGACCGACGTCGAGACCGACAACGCGAAACCCGGCGCGCGCGAGCCGCTGCAGCAGGACTCCGCCTCCGGCGCCCACGCCTATGATCGCGTAGTCCACCTCTTCGTCCGTCCGGTACCGGCGCATTGGCGAGTCGAGGGTCTGCATGGGGCCGAGGCGACGCCGGTCTCCGTGCGGCTTTGTGAATTCGCCGAAGAGAGGCTCTTTCAATGCGTGCCTCCCTGCGGGCCGCCGTGATGTTCCTCTTTTCCGCCGACCGGCGTGAACTTATCCGAAACGGACGATTCCGGCGCGGTCCACTCGTAACGCTGTTCTTCCACTTCCCAGGGCTCGGCTTCGCCTCGCTCCAGCCGCATGTAAGCGCGCGGGTAGGCAGGGCCGCCGAAGCCGATCTCGTCCCACGCGAACGGGTGCGAGTAATAGGCCGTAACGCAGTCCTGTACCAGCAGCATCCAGAAGCGTTCGACAGGCATCCGAGACCAGATCTCATGCGCCGCGGGCGGGTTTCCATCGTGGATTGTCTGGAGCAGTTCGTCCTGCTCGCGATCGCCGATCTCCGTGAAGGCACGGCCGTGCAGCTTTCGGGAAATTTCTTCGATGGCCTGCAGAGCGAGGCGGTACGCTTCCCGATCGGGCGGCATGTCTTCATAGCGGTAGCCATCGTGCGAGTCGTCATAGAGCCGCTGATCGATCCAGGGAAGAATCGGGATACGGTGTTGCTCGTCGTGATCGTCCTGGGGCAGAATGTGGTGGCAGATCGCTTCCATGAGCCGCGCCTGCTCTTCCGTGAAAAAGCGAATGGGCGGCACATTGGTGACGCGGTCGAGAATGACTTCTCTGGTACGCGCATCCCAGAACTTCCGCTGATCCAGCGTGTGAAATCCCGGATAATAGCCGGGCCGGGAGCGGCTCATCGCGCCTTTTCCCGTCGCAGCAGGCTGGCGAGCAGGCCGAGGAATCCGCAGGCGGCAAACAGCAGCGGCGCAAATACCGGCGGACCGTAGATGACGTTATAGACCGGCTTTTGCAAACCGCCCGGCCGGCGCATGACTCCGCGGGCGTGATAGAAGAAGCCGACGCCTCCGTCAATCAACGCGAGGGCGGAGACCGCGGGCAGCAGTGTATGAGCCACTCTTTTGTTTCTGGCGGCGCCCACGCCGGCTGCCATGAGGAGAGGGGCGATGATGACCGGCGTCCATTGGGCTTTATATCGAAAATTGTTTTTGTAATGCG
This sequence comes from Bryobacteraceae bacterium, assembly GCA_035547415.1. Taxonomy (GTDB): domain Bacteria; phylum Acidobacteriota; class Terriglobia; order Bryobacterales; family Bryobacteraceae; genus BOG-234. Next base: position 3,758 of record DASZUZ010000532.1, read on the forward strand.
AGTACCAGGCTTCGAAACCGCTGAAGAAGGCGGAGGCCGCAGTTGCCACGGCGAGATGCTTTTGAAATCGTCCTTCGCGCAGGTCCTGTTCCCACGTGATCGGCTCATGCGCGTGGCCGGCGCGAACGGCCCAATGATCCGCGTGGGCGGGCTTTGGAAGCAGCAGATCGTCGTGTTTTTCGTGGCGCCGGAGGAAAGATGCCACGAGCCCGAGATAAGCGGAAACACCGAACAGCAGCGGGGCGAAGATGGGCGGACCCATGACGATGTTCGTGACCGGCAAGCGCCATCCGCCGGGCTTTCGTTGCACGCCTTTTACATGGAAGTAAAACCCGGCCAGGCTGTCGGCGAGAGTCACAACGGAGGTTCCCCGCAGAACGGTGACCGCAGCCTTCCTGCTGCGGAATCCCGCGAAGCCAGCGCCGGTCAGCAACGCGCTGAGGATCACGGGCGTGTACATGACGCGGCGGCTATAGCTGCCTTTGTAATGTTCGTAAGCGACTTCGAGTCCGCTCAGCGCGCTCGACATTCCGGCGATGAGCGACAGCCATCGCTGAAATCTTCCTTCACGAATCCTGACATCCGCCC
>DASZUZ010000533.1:0-5072 GCA_035547415.1 Bryobacteraceae bacterium
GTCTCATTACCGAGGCCGGAGTTATGTTCGGCGGCGCGCCGTCCGAAGACGAGATGTACACCGCCGAGGCATTCTACAGCGCGACCGAATCGACGAGCCGGGATGCGCGCCTGTTTGCCCTTTGGGCCTGGAAGTTCATTACCGGCGGCCATCACGACAGCGCCGGATTCGCCGAGGAGCCCCCCATATGAGTGCGCCTATTCCGCGCGACGAACCGGAACGTCTGCGCGACCTGCATCGCCTTGACATTCTCGATACGCCGCGCGAAGCCGCGTTCGACCGAATCTGTCGCATCGCCGCGACTGTGACGCGCGCACCGATGGCTTTCATCTCGCTGGTAGACCGTGAACGCCAATGGTTCAAGTCCTGCGTGGGAGCAGAACTCAGCGAGACGCCGCGGGAGGTGGCGTTCTGCGCGTGGGCAATCGTCGAACAGAAACTGGTCGTCGTACCCGACGCGACCAGAGACAGCCGATTCGCGGCGAATCCGTTCGTGACCGGAGAGGCGCACGTGCGGTTCTACGCGGGAGCGCCGCTGCGGCGCGCGGAAGGCGGATCCGCTCTCGGAACGCTTTGCGTGGTAGACACGCAGTCCCGATCGGAATTCGCTCTCGAGGAGCAGACGATTCTGACGGAACTCGCCTCCATCGTTACCGAACTGATCGAACAGAGGCTGGTGCGCAAAGAACGGGAGATCGCCCGCATCGAGAAGGACCGCAGGGAAGAACTCCAGCGGAATTTTCACGAGGCCATCCGCTATGCGCAGAATCTTTTCATCGCCGGCGAAGAACCCGATCTCGTCTTTAGTCACCTGCTTATGAAGATCGCGCCGCTGACCGGCAGCCATGCGGCGTGTCTGGCAAAAGTGATGGCGGATTCCACGAATTCGGGACGACTGCGCGTCTGCGCCGCTGTGGGAGAGATTGATCTTCTGCCCTTCGCGGAGGAGGTTTTTCGCAGCGGGCGGCCTGCTGTGACGCGCGACGGAATCGCCCTGCCAGCAAAAGCCGGGGATGAAATTGTCGGCGTGATTGCGCTCGCTGGAGTGGATATAAACCGGGCGGCCGATCTGCTGATCGAGTCCAATCCGTTCCTGATTTCCGTGGCAAGCCTGCTGTCGGCCGCCCGAGCGCGGCGCCAGGGGAGGCAGCAGGCCCGCGCGATCGCTTTGCGCGACCGGGCGCTGGCGTCGATCGGAAATGCCGTCTCCATTCTTGACATGAGCGCGCCGGGAGGCGCCATCATCTACTGCAACCGCGCTTTCGAAAGCATGTTTGGCTACGCGGCCCCCGAAGTGACCGGCAGACCTTTCCGGGTCGTCTTGGGCGCGGAAACCGACAAAGAAGGAATTGTGCGCGTGGATGAGGCGATCGCCAAAGGCGAGGCCATCGACACCACGTTTCAGACACAGCGCCGCGATGGATCCGTATTCTGGCATCGCCTGGAAATTTCTCCGGTCCGGAATGCGGCGGGCACCGTCGAGTACCTGGTCACCGTAGGCACGGATATGACGGACCATATCCGGATTCTGACGGAGTTGCGTGAAGCGCGCGCGGCGGCCGAAGCCAACGCCCAGGCCAAGTCCCGCTTTCTTGCGAACATGAGTCACGAGATCCGGACCCCGATGAACGCCGTCATCGGGATGACGGGTCTGCTGCTCGACAGCAGCCTTTCGGACGAGCAGAGAGATTACGTCGAGACCATCCGCATGAGCGGCGACGGCCTGCTCGCCATCATTAACGAGATCCTGGATTTCTCGAAGATCGACTCGGGCGCGCTGCAGCTCGAGACCATCGAGTTTGACCTGCGGAACTGCATTGAAAGCGCCCTCGATCTGGTGGCCGGCAGCGCGGCGCGCAAATCGCTCGATCTCGGTTATCTGCTCGATCCGGGCGTCCCTGAGATCGTGACCGGCGATACCGCGCGTCTGCGACAGATCCTCATCAACCTGCTGGGCAACGCGATCAAGTTTACGGAAAAGGGCAGTGTCATGCTTTCGGTTTCCGGCAGCCGCATGGATTGCGGTCGATGGGAACTGCACTTCGCAATTGAAGATACGGGTATCGGTATTCCGCCGGAAAAGATCGAGGAGATCTTTAAGCCCTTTCAGCAGGCCGATACATCCAGCACGCGGCGCTACGGCGGCACCGGACTCGGGCTTGCAATCAGCAGGCATCTGGCGGAGCTGATGGGTGGACGGATGTGGGTGGACAGCAGACCGGGTCAGGGTTCCACGTTCCACTTCACGACGTCGGCTCAGGCCCGCCCGAACAGCGAGAAACTGAATGCGCTGCACGCATCGCTGGCGGGCCGGAGGGGTCTGCTCGTGGATCCGAGCGCAAACAGCCGCGCCATGCTGGAACATCATCTTCAGGCATGGGGAGTACAGGCTTCGGTGTTTCCGTCCATGAAAGAGGTCAGCGAAGCCGAAACGGGGCCGTTCGATTTCGCCATTATCGATAACGATCTGCCGGAATCCTCGACAGAGGAGTTAACAAAGGTGGCGGGAGAAGCGCCTCTGGTCCTGCTCTGCACGCTGGGCCGCCGCAACACGGGATTCGCCGAGCAGCTTCGCGGCAGGGCGGCGCAGCCCGTACGTCTGCATTCGAAGCCGATCAAGCCTTCCTATCTGTGTGACACACTGGCCGGATTATTGTCCGAAGGGCCTGTTCGGATGCCGCGAAGGCCGCGTCCCTCGATGTTCGACCCGGATTTCGCCAGCCGTCTGCCGTTCCGGATCCTGGTCGTGGAGGATAACCCGGTGAATCAGAAGCTCGCGCTCCTGTTGCTTTCGCGTATGGGATATCGGGCCGATACGGCCAATAACGGGCTCGAAGCCATTCGCGCGTTGCGGCGCCAGAGATACGACGTGGTTTTCATGGACATGCACATGCCGGAGATGGACGGCGTCGAGGCGAGCCGCCAGATCCAGGACCTCTGGAAGGAAGACGAGCGCCCCTGGATCATCGCTCTTACGGCCAATGCCATGCCGAGCGATCGCGAACTCTGCAAGCGGGCGGGCATGCACGATTTTCTGACGAAGCCAATCCAGGGCGCCGATTTGCAGGCCGCGCTGCTGAACGTGCCGCAGCGAGCGGGCAAAGGCGCCGAGATTCCTGCGCCGTACCCCGGCGAAGTGGAATGGGAAGTTCCGGAGTATCTCGCGGACCTCGCGAAAGACGATCCGGAGACATGCCGTGAACTGATCGGCTTGTTTTGCGCGGACGGCGAGAAATCCATGGTTGCGCTGGAAGTCGCACTGACCGCCGGCGATGAAACCGCTGTCCGGCGGCATCTGCATACGTTGAAGGGAAGCAGCGCCCAGATGGGAGCCAGCGCGTTGGCCGCCCTCTGCGCCGACATGGAGGAAAAGGTAAAGGGCGGACCGCTCGTGGATGTCGCGGCGCGAATGCCTGCGCTGACGGCGCGTCTTGCCGCCGTTCGCGTTATTACGGGCGAATATCTGGAGCAACTGTCAGCGCGACTGGAACCCGGCGGCATGGCCGCTCTCTGACTCTTCCGTCGAATGGCGATTGATACGCCGCCGTCAGACGCTTGCCAGACGATCCAGCAACGTTTTCATCATTTCGCTCGCACCCGTTTTCCTGGCGAGATCAGCCCCTGTGCGTATAATGAGCCAGGTTAAACAGCATGCAGCCGGACAATCCGGTCAAACGAGCTGGAGCGCTGCCTCTGGCGCTGGGCACAATTTCCTTCGCCGTCTGCTTCGCGGCATGGGGACTTATTGCCGCGTTCGCGCCTCAATTCCGTGATCTTTTCCGGCTTTCCGCTACTCAGGCTGCGCTGATGGTGGCCGTGCCGGTGTTGTTAGGGTCACTGGCGCGGCTACCCGTCGGAATGCTCGCGGACCGGTTTGGCGGGCGGCTCGTTTTTTCACTGCTCATGATCGCGTGCGCAGTACCCGCCTTCATGACGCCGATGGCGCGGACATACCCGCAGTTACTTCTCGGCGGTTTCTTTCTGGGCCTCGCGGGATCATCGTTCGCCGTCGGAGTCGGATTTGTCTCCCGCTGGTTCAGCGCGGAGAAGCAGGGCGGCGCACTCGGCATATACGGATCGGGCAATATAGGCCAATCCGCCGCGGTCTTTCTCGGACCGCTCCTGGCTGCATCGTTCGGCTGGCAAAACGTGTTTCGAGGCGTGGCCGCGATGCTCGTCGCATGGGCAGCCGTATTCTGGCTGTTCGCGCGAAACGCGCCCGTAACGGTCCGTCCGAAGTCGATCGGCGAGATGGTCAGCGTGCTGGCGCGGGAGCGTCTCTCCTGGGCGCTGGCGGCATTCTATTTTTTGACGTTCGGCGGTTTCGTCGCGTTCTCGATCTACCTGCCCAGTCTTTTGAGAGACCAGTTTCATCTCGACCCGGCCGACGCGGGGTTTCGAACAGCGGGCTTTGTCGTCCTGGCCACCTTGCTGCGCCCGGTCGGAGGATGGCTTTCCGACCGGATCGGTGGCGCCCGGGTGCTGTCAGCCGTCTTCTCCATCGTGATTCCATTTGCGCTCCTTCTTGCCTGGCCTTCTACGCTGCCTTTCACGATCGGCGCGTTAGGATGCGCGGTCATGATGGGGTTGGGCAATGGCGCCGTTTTCAAACTCGTCCCGCAATACTTTCCGAACGAAACGGGCACTGTAACAGGACTAGTAGGAGCAATGGGAGGGCTCGGAGGGTTCTTCCCGCCTCTGGCGCTTGGCATTTTTCGGGATCGCATGGGCACGGTGTGGCCCGGCTTTGCGTTGCTGGCGCTCGTCTCGCTGGTCCTGTGGCGGGTGAATGCGCGGGTCTTCGTTCCCCGGCAGGAGGCATTGGATCTTTCAGTTCCCGCCCATTTCACGCGCGCCGCGGACCGCGTCCGCGCAGCCGCCTGGGCGACTTTGTTCACGCTTCTTCTGATTGCGGCGATTGTCGTGGGATCGCGTAACCTGGAAAACTTCGATCCCGCGCTCGTGATTTATACGTTCTCCATCATCTTCGCCACATGGGGCGTCGTCTACCACTACAATGTCTGGCTGGATAAGCCACCGACCCGAATGTACTGGCGCCGGGGATGGGAACT
>DASZUZ010000534.1:0-2567 GCA_035547415.1 Bryobacteraceae bacterium
GCTCTCTGTGAGCGGTGCCTCTGGCTGGAAGGCGGCAGCACACGGATGCTGGGGCCCGCCGACGACGTGGTGGGCGAATATCTGAGCGCCACCCTGCGTCGCGAGCGGCAGCGCGATTCGGAAACGCGCGTTCATAGCGCCGCGGATGCGCCGCGCAGGGCGCCGGAAGTGGTCACGAGCATTCGGGGCACACATCGATTCGGAGATGGCGACGCCAGCCTTACGGGCGCCGAACTGGTGAGCGCCTCGGGCGAAGCGGAGCCGGTCTGGAAGCCGCATGCGAGCGTTGTGCTCCGCGTCAGCTTTTGCGTGAATGCCCCGCTGTCACAGCCCATCGCCGGATTTCTGGTGCGCAACCAGAAAGGCGAGACGATCTTCGGGTCGAACAGCAGACACGAGAACTACCCCATGCCGGAAATGGGCCCGGGAGCCGTACATACCGTCGATTTTCACTGGACGATGCCGGAACTTGCGCCTGGCCGGTACTTCATTTCGGTGGCCGTCAGCCGGGGCACGCTGGAACAGTTCGACGTCTGCGACTACGTCGAAGACGCGATCCTGATCGACATACCCGCGGGAAACCAGCCAGCCCGCGGATATTTACGGCTGCCGTGCTCCTCGGTGTCAGTCTGCCGGGAGGAAAGATGACCTGCAAGCGGATCATCTCGGTAACGCTTGCGCTTGCCGCCATTGCAGTTGTGGCCGGCTCATTTCTCCCTCTCAGCACGAAAGACGCGATCGGCACCTCGCGGGAAGCATATCCGGTTGAGGTATTCAATCACCTCGTTTTGATTAACCCGCACCGATTGGTTCACCTTTCCGCATTCGGGGTGCTTGCCGTCCTGTCGCTGCTTCTGATGGATTCCGGCCGCCTGCGGGCCATGGCCTGTGCCCTGCTGGCGGTCCTGGCGGCGTTCCTCGAAGTTGGTGAATTCGTGTTGTTTCACAACCATTCTTTCGAATGGGTGGATGTGCGCGATGACCTCGCCGGTATCGCGTCGGCAGCGTTGTTGGTGTTCGCCGCGGAGCGGATCAGGCAGCGACTGGCGCGTGGGAGCGAAACCGCGAGTCCGGCAGCATCCGAAAGATGATCGCCATGCACATCGGGTGCATCAACCCGGCGATGAGAAAAATCGGCGCATAAGAGAACTGCGAGACCACGTAGCCGGTCCCGAGGTTTGCCACCATGCCGCCGATCGCTCCGCCCATCCCCGAAAATCCTGCCACGGTTCCGACCTCCTGACCGGGAAACAGGTCGGCCGGCAAGGTCTGCAGATTCGCCGTCCAGAAGCCATGCCCGATGGTGATCGAGCAGATCGCGGCGATCGCCAATCCGGCGTTCGGCGCGAACGGCGCGAGGATCGCGAGCGGCAGAAACGCCGCGCCCGCCAGCATGATCCGCTTGCGCGCCCGGGGCAGACTCCACCCCCGGCTCATGAGCCATCCTGACATCCATCCGCCAAGCATGTAGGCAATGCCGCCGAAGACGAACGGCACCCACGAGTACTGGCCGATCATCGTCTGGTCGAAGCCGCGCTCTTTCACCAGATACGCGGGCAGCCAGAAGATGACGAAGTAGATCACGGGATCGGTGAAGGTGCGGGCGATGCAGAGCGCCATCGCTTCGCGCGTGCGCACGACGCGGCCCCAATCCACCTTACGGGCCGTGGCGGGTTTCGCTTCCTCCACAGGGAGCACCTCGTCCCGAAACTCCACATATTCGCTGTGACGCAGAAGACGGCTGCGATGCGGAGAATCATAGAGGATCGACCACAGCGCGAGCCAGGCGAACCCCGCGGCAGCCACCGCGATGAACGCAAACTGCCAGCCGTAAACGATCGTGAGCCATGAAACGATCGGCGGCGCCAAAGCGGAGCCCACCGACGAGCCTGCGTTGAAGATCCCGACCCCCAGCGCGCGTTGTTTGGGCGCGAACCATTCCGATACGGCTTTCGTCGCCGCCGGCCAGTTCCCCGGTTCGCCGAGCCCCAGAAGGAACCGGCAGGCGCCGAAAGACCAGACGCCGCGCGCGAAAGCGTGCAGCATGGCTGCCAGGGACCAGACACCGATAAACAACGAGAAGCTCTTCTTTGTGCCCAGCCGGTCGACGATGTACCCCGAACCCGCGTACATGATGGCGTAGGCAAGGAAGAAGCCTGCGAGAATGCGCGAATAGTCGATCTCGGTCATCCCGAACTGCACGCGAATTCTGTCGGAAACCACCGCGAGGGCCTGCCGGTCGGCGTAATTGACAGCCGTCGCGAAGAACAGCATGGCGGCGATGATCCAGCGCAGTTTGGGAATCTTCATGGGTCGGTGGTTCGTTTACCTGGGTGAATGTGTCTGAATCGTCAGCTTGTTCGATGCCGGGTCCCATGTTCCATACGCGACCGTTTCTCTGCCCGCAGTGAGGGCGGCGTCGGGCCAGTCATAATACAGCGCCCGTAAACCCTGGGAGTGATGCGCGAGGTTCCATGCGGCATTGATGCCCCAGTCATGATATCCACGCGGACCCGTTCTGTAAATGAACGTCCGAACCTCCGGATTCTTTTTCACCCAGCTTTCAA
>DASZUZ010000535.1:0-2327 GCA_035547415.1 Bryobacteraceae bacterium
GCGAGTTCCAGGCGATTCGCTTCCAGTTCTTTCTCGAGGCGGTGCTTATCGATCGCGTTATAGATGGAGTGCTCGAGAACAGTCTCCATGTTCTCGCTCTTGGGAAGGTAGTCCGTCGCTCCGGCATTGACGGCCCGAACCGCGATGCGTTCGTCGGCGATGCCCGTGAGCATGACTAGAGCGCATGGAATCCCCCCGCTGGATTCGCGGAGCCGGTCGATAAATTCGAGTCCGGTCATATCGGGGAGGGTGAAATCCAGCAGAATGCAGTCCGGACCCCACGATGGACAGAGTTTCAGCCCGTCAGTACCAAATTCCGCCTCGCGAATTTCCAGCCCCGGGAGGTGTTTAAGGTAGATTCGGTACAATGCCCGATCCGCTGGATTGTCTTCAACCACCAGAATTTTCAGTTGGCCAGGGATCATGATTTCCGGATGATAATAGACTTATCGATGACTACAGGGTATCATCTCCGGGGCGTGCGGGTACCGGCGAGAGTCGCGACCCTCAAAGTGCATGTTTTAATACTCATTTAAATGGCATTCCCTCCGAAAGTATTTTTTGTATCGTTTTCATGACTTGGGAAAGCGGCGGGCGAGCCTCGGAGAAGGCGAATGAAGAAAGGTTGAAAATCGCCGTCCGAGCCGCGCGAATCGGTATCTGGGACTGGGACATAGCTCGAGATCGGATCGACTGGTCGGATCAGGTCTACGAAATTCATGGCCTGGATCGAGCTGAGTTTGGTGGGACGCTGGCCGATTATCGGCCGCTGGTGCATCCTGATGACCTGAGTCGCGTCTTTTCCGGTATTCAATCGGCGATAGCCACCCCCGAGAACTATATTGCCGAATTCCGCATTTTACGTCCCTGTGGCGACGTGCGCTGGATTTCGGTAAGCGCCGAACTGATCTCTGACGAAAGCGGTAATCCCGCGAGACTGGTCGGCGCGACCTTTGATATCACGGAACGCAAACGGACGGAAGAGGCCCTTCTGCGGGCGAACGACGAACTCCAGCAGTTCGCCTATGCTGCCAGTCACGATCTTCAGGAGCCGTTGCGCACGGTGACCACCTTCACGCAGTTGCTCGTCCGTGAAATGCAGGATCAGCTCAAAGGAGACGCTGAGCAATACGTCGGCTTTATCCTGGATGGAACGCGCCGGATGCGGGCGTTGATCGACGGACTGCTGGCCCTTTCTCGCTCGACAGAAGCCACGGGAAGTCGATTACAACTCGTCGATACCGGCAAGATCGTCGCGGAATGTCTGATCGCGCTTCGGATCGCTATCGAAGAGAGTGGGGCGGCGATCGTTTTCGATCGATTGCCCGACGTGATGGGTGACGGAAATCAACTGACGCAGTTGTTCCAGAACCTGGTTTCGAACAGCATCAAGTACCGCAAGGTCGGGCAGTCGCCGCGAATCGAAATCTCCGCTACCCGGCGGAACCACGCCGAGTGGCTGTTCTGCGTGCGGGATGACGGGCAGGGATTCGACCCCGAAATGGCACAGGTTATTTTCAGGCCGTTCCGCAGACTGCATGGACGGGATGTTCCCGGCGCCGGGATCGGGCTTGCGCTTTGCCGCCGTATCGTGGAAAGGCACGGCGGACAGATCTGCGCCGACGCGATGCCGGGCGCGGGCGCGGCGTTCTTTTTCACGCTGCCGGCTGCGCCTGTCAAACCGGAAGAGTGATCACCGCCCGGCAACCCGGTCCGGGATTACGGTTTTTCAGTGAAACCGTCCCGCCGTGCGATTCGGCGATCTGGCGGCTGAGGAACAGTCCGATGCCGGAGCCTCCCGGCTTCGTCGTAAAGAAGGGGACGAACAGGTTCGCCGGATTCGAGATGCCATGACCTTCGTCATCGACGATCAGATCGAGCAGGGAGTCACTGACGCGCCATTCCACTGCCACGGCGCCGTGCCGTTCGACTGAGGCGTCCGCCGCATTCCGAATGATGTTGATGAGTAATTGCTCGAGCTGATCGGGATCCGCGTGAATCGTAACATCCGCGCCTTCGGTCAATCGCACGGGGACTCGCTGCTCAAGACTAACTACGCGCCTGATGAGTTCGGGCAGGTACACAGACTGCAGTTTCGGCGCGGGCAGGCGCGCGAGGCGAGCGTAGGCGCCGGTGAACCGGTTGAGCGCTTCGCAACGATTGGAGATGACATTCAGGCCGGAGCGGACGTCGTCCCGCCAGTCCTCGGGAAGCGGATCGCGCGCCACAAGCGACAACAGGCTCGACGACAGGGACTTCACCGGCGTCAAGGAGTTGTTGATCTCGTGCCCGAGTACGCGAACCAGTCGTTGCCAGGCATGGAGTTC
>DASZUZ010000536.1:0-3644 GCA_035547415.1 Bryobacteraceae bacterium
GGGTGAAAGCCTCCGCTCGCTTTCCAGCCAAAGAAATCGGTATGATCGGGGCAGGAAACGTGAGCAAAAGAATCACAGGCTGCGCGATGGTCGCTGTCCTCATAGCCACATTGCTGTGGGGTGGCTGTATTTCGTGCTCGCAATATTTCATGGTTTCCGCCGGCGGCGCGAAGCGCTGCTGCATGCCATCGGGCAAGTGCAAAGACGTTCCTGCCCAACCATCCGGCGTGCGGGAGTGCAAAATCCAGCCATTCTCGCTGAAGCACGCGGCGGTCAACGTGGATCATGCGTCCATTCTGGCGTCATGCGCCGCACTCGCGACGCCGCATCCCTGCACGGCCCCGGGGTTACCGGAAATCCACGCGATCCAGACAGCGGCCATGACCGACTTCGGCTCGCCCCCCGATCTCTGCGTCATTCACTCCGTTTTCCGAATCTGAGTCTCTCCCTGTTCTTGTGATTTGTCCCCGCGCCTCGCGCGCGGTTCTCAAAACGAACAGGAGGCAAGGTGAGTTACAGAAGCAACGCATTGGCGCTCGCGCTGGCGTGCGCCTGTTCGATGCGCGCGGTGGAGTCCGTCCGGCTGGCCGATCTGATTCCGGAGGCGCTGGCCAACAATCGGGAAGTGCTTGCCGCGCAAAAACGATACGAGGCGGCACGACAGCGGCCTCTGCCCGCCCGTAGTCTGCCCGATCCGATCGTCTCGGTGGGCTATGCCAGTAACGGCGGCCCGTTGCCAGGACAGGGGCTTGGCAGCAATCCGACCAGCAACATCGGCGTCATGATTTCGCAGGAACTCCCCTATCCGGGAAAGCGAAAGCTGCGCGGGGATATTGCCGTCAAGGATGCGGAAGCGGAATTCGAGCAGTATCAGGCGACGGCGCTGAGCGTGCGCTCGCGCGTGATCCAGGCCTTTCATCGCCTGCACCATACCTGGGCGGCGCTGGAGATTCTCACTCGCGGCAAGGAAGTTGTGGCGACCCTGATTCGCGCCGCGGAAGCGCGGTACACCGCGGGCAAGACGATGCAGCAGGAGATCTTCCGGGCGCAAACGCAACTCTCGATTCTGGAGACTCGCATTATCCGGATGGAGGAGGACCGGCGCTCCGCCGAAGCGGAGATCAACAGCCTGTTGAATCGGGCCCCCGGCAGCCCACTCGGAGAACCACTCAGAACGGAACCGTCGCCGCTGTCGATCACAGTCGAGGAACTGCTGGCCAGATCGGCCGACATGGCTCCGGAGCTGAAGCGCGACGAAGCGATGATCCAGCGCGGCGAACTGGGCGTCAATCTGGCGCGAAAGGAATTCCGTCCGGATTACACCATTGCCGCCGGGTACTTCAATCAGGGCGGCATGGCACCCATGTATCAGCTTCGGGTGGATATTCCCATCAGGCTGCACGCCGAAAGCCGGCAACGACCTGCCCTGAACGAGCAGGTGGATCTTCTTGCGGAGGCGCGACGGAACTTCGAAGCCGCGGAGCAGGCGTTGCAATTCCGCGTGCGCGACGCGTATATCGCGGCCGAAACGGCATGGCGGCTGCGGAGCCTCTACGCCGATACGATTCTGCCGCAGATGCAACTGACGGTCGATTCTTCGCTGGCCGCATATCAGACCGGGGGCACCGACCTGGCCGCGGTCCTAAACAACGTCGCCGCGAGAGTGGACGCTGAAGAGCAAGTTCATGAGCAGGAACTGAACTATGCTCTGGCGCTGGCGCGTCTGGAGGAGATGACCGGAGTGGAGCTGGCGAAAGGAGAAACGCGGTGAAGGTCGTGCGGTTTCTGATGGCGGTTATCGCTCTCGGGCTGGTGTTCGTCGTGGGTTTCGGATATGGCCGCTGGTACAGCACGCGGCGCATCGCCAGCGCCGGACGAAAGGTTCTCTACTACGTCGATGCCATGCATCCCTGGTACAAATCCGACAAGCCGGGCATCGCTCCAGACTGCGGGATGAAGCTCGTCCCCGTCTATGCGGACGGCACACAGGCCCCGCCTGCTGCGAACGATCGCAAAATTCTTCGCTACCGCGATCCAAAGGACCCGGCCTACACCTCGGACAAACCGGGGATGAATCCGGCGACAGGCAACGATCTCGAGCCCGTTTACGCCGGGACGACGCCGCCGAACGCGATCCGGATCACTCCGGATAAGCAGCAACTCATCGGGGTGCGCTACGGACAGGTGGAATGGGCTCCAGCCGCTTCGACGATCCACGCGGTGGGCCGGGTGGCGCCCGACGAAACCGCCATCGCCCGCATACAAGCGAGGACGGATGGCTGGATTACGTCGGTATCGGCGGATTTCACGGGTAAATTCGTTGCGAGAGGACAGACGCTGCTGACGCTCTACAGTCCCGAACTGTTTGCCGCGCAGCAGGAGTATCTTCTCGCCCTCAAAGCGCGAACGATCCTGCAACGCAGTTCCATGCGGGAGACAGCGGCCAACAACGATTCGCTCGTACAGGCCGCGCGGCGGCGACTGCTGCTCCTGAATCTCACGCCTGAGCAGATCGCGGAGGTGGAGCAAACGCAAAAGCCGATTGAATCCATTACGCTCTACTCGCCGGTCTCCGGCTACATCATGACGCGCAATGCCTTTCCCGGACAGCGCGTGACGGCGGAGACGGAACTCTATACGCTGGCGGATCTTCGGACCGTGTGGGTGATGGCGGAGGTGTTTGAGGCCGACGCGCCGCTGGTCCGTCTGGCGCAACCGGCGCGGGTATCGGCACAGGGAACCGGCAGATCGTATTTCGCGCGAGTCACCTATATTCAGCCGCAAGTCGATCCGGCCACGCGCACCCTGAAGATCCGGCTGGAACTGGCCAACCCGCAGGTGCAGTTGAAGCCGGACATGTTTGTCGATGTCGACATGGATATCGCCGGTCCTTCCCGCCTGAGCGTTCCAGCGGATGCCGTGCTCGACGCGGGCGTCACAAAGACTGTGTTCCTGGACCGCGGAAATGGCTTCTTTGAGCCGCGCGCGGTGGAGACCGGCGAACGCTTCGGAGATCGGGTCGAGATCGTCAAAGGCCTCAAAGCGGGCGACCGGATCGTCACATCCGGGACCTTCCTGCTCAACTCCGAAACGCAACTGAAAGAGGCGACCGGAGGAATGCCGGACATGCCGGGAATGAACATGCCAGCCACGGACGGCGGAGCGAAACATGATCAACAGCATCATTGAGTTCTCCGGCAGGAACAAATTCATTGTGTTCGTGCTGGTGGCCGCGGCGGTTGCGGCGGGGTGGTGGTCGATGCGCCATCTGCCGCTCGACGCCATCCCGGATCTCAGCGACACGCAGGTAATCGTCTACTCGCGATGGGACCGCGCCCCCGACATTATGGAGGACCAGGTCACTTACCCGATCACGACCGCCATGCTCTCGGTCCCCGGCGTTCGAACGGTCCGCGGCTTTTCCGATTTCGGCTACTCGTACGTGTACATCATTTTCGACGAAGGGACCGATATTTACTGGGCCCGCTCGCGAACGCTCGAATATTTGTCAGGCGTGCTGCCCAGGCTGCCGCAGGGAGTCCGAACGGAACTTGGCCCGGACGCCACGGGCATCGGGTGGGTATTCCAATATGTGCTGACGGATTCGAGCGGCCACCACGATCTAGCCCAACTGCGTTCGATCC
>DASZUZ010000537.1:0-5163 GCA_035547415.1 Bryobacteraceae bacterium
ACGGTCCACGCGAGCGCAGCGCCGTCGACCCGAACGGTGGAGAGCAGCGGCAAAGCCATCTGGCTCTGATGAGCCAGAAAAGAGGTGATCGCCCACGCGAAAATCAGGCCAAGGGCCGCGCCGGCCCCGGAGAGCACGAGACTTTCGGTCAGCAGCTGGCGGATCAGCCGGCCGCGTTCCGCGCCCAGCGCGGTGCGCATCGCGAATTCCTTGCTCCGCGACATGGCTCGAGCGAGCAATAAATTCGATACGTTGATGCAGACGATCAGCAGCATGAGTCCGACTGCGCCCCAGAGGACGTAAAGAGATCGCCGCAGCTTTCCGCTCACCCGATCCTGCAGCCCGAACAGAGTGGATTTATAGTCCTCGAACCAATCCCCGTGGGCGGCCCGGAGCTGGGGGAAGAGGACGTCAGATTCCGCTTGCGCTTGTGCCAGGGAGACGCCGGGCTTGAGACGACCGACGACTGCCAGGGTATTTCCCCAGGTACGCCAGAAATCCATGTACGCCGGCACGAAGAAATCCACCTGCATTCCCGGAGAGAAAACCGAGCCGAAGTCGAAAGACGCGGGGAGGATGCCGACGATCGTGACAGGTCCGATGATGTCGGCGGGCGAGGCATCGATCGTGACTGTCCTCCCGACTGCGGCCGGGTCGCCTCCAAACTGGCGTTGCCAGAATCCATAACTCAGGAGGGCCGTGGCGCGGCCGCCTTTGCGGCATTCTTCCGTCGTGAAAAGCCGCCCCAGAACCGGCTCCACGCCCAGCAGCGGAAAGAAGTTCCCCGCGACCTGAACCCCGGTGATGGGCAGGGGATCGCCCTGACCCGTCAGTTTGTATTGAATGGAGCTGAAAAACGTCTGATAGCTCGTCACATCCTGGAACGATCGGTTGTGCTTTCGGAACTCCTCGAAGGCAGAGACTGTGTAGGTCTGCTCCGAGAGGCCGCCCTTGCCTCCGTTCGTGGCAAACCAGACCAGCCGGTCCGCGTCGCCGAAAGGAAGCGGGCGCAGGAGCATGGTGTTCACCACACTGAAGACCGCGACGTTCGCGCCTACGCCCAACCCCAGAACCATGATGACGACAGCGGCAAACGCGCGGTCGCGCCGCAGCGTACGCAGACTGAAACGAAGGTCCTGAAGGAGCACGTCCATTGCAGGCAGGCCACGCGTTTCGCGATGCTGCTCCAGTGCCTGTGTAACGCCACCGAAGCGGACGAGCGCCCGCCGTCGCGCCTCTTCAGGGTCCATGCCGCGACGAAGATTTTCCTCAATTGCGGCGTCGATGTGGGAGACGATCTCCGCGTCCAGGTCGTTATCGAGCCTGGCGCGGTGAAACACAGACAGAACCCGGTTCCACGCCCGGCGGAGGGAGTCGATCATTTTTCGGCTCCTTCCGTTGGAAATGCCAGCATCCGGCCCATGAGGTCCGTCAGCCTTTGCCATCGGGCAGTGTCGAGCGCCAACTGCTTCCGGCCCTGGCGAGTGATGGCGTAAAACCTGGCCTTGCGGTTGTTATCGGAGACACCCCATTCCGCGGAGATCCAGCCCCGCTGCTGGAGGCGGACCAGGGAAGCGTATATCGTCCCCTGGTTCAACAGCACTTCCTCGCCGCTGACCTGTTCAATACGACGCGCGATGCCGTAGCCATGCAGCGGACCCATGCCCGCGAGTGTCTGCAGAACCATCAGGTCCAGCGTTCCCTGAAGCAGTTCGAGTCTCTCTTTGCCCATATCGCTCTTCCGGTCATGTGGCATCACCACATGATGACAGATTGGACGAGCCGGGCAGGCGAGTGGTTAGGGACTATTGAATTATTTTTTGTGGAGGATTTACGAATTGCGAGGTGGCGGCCCGGCCGGAAGCAGCGCTTACCGGCCGGAGACGCAACGAGCCACGGACGGAGAAAGCCGCGCGGCTCTCATGCGGTCGCGCGGCGCCAATCGGAAAGGGCTGAACTTAGTGCTTCGAACCCGCGCCGGAGTATCCCTGCCAGACGTACTCCAGCGCCTCGGGCAACGTTTGCTGTTTCACCGCGCGGTCCGTATGCCCCGCGTTTTTCGCAAAGACGAACTGGTAGTGATAACCCTTTGCGGCGAGCACTCTGGCCATGTTCTCATTGGCGAGTACCCAATCGTGATAGTTGTCGCGCGAGATCAGATTGTCCCGGTCGCCGACTTCCATCCAGAGACGTATCGGTTTAACGGGGCTGTTGGGAATCAGGTGTTCGTGGAACTCCCATGCGCCGTGGGGCGTTTCCGGATTCGCAGGCCATTGCTGGTTCACGTAGGTCCCCGAATAGGTGAGAACGCGGTGATAGAGTTCCGGGTGATACCACGCCATGATCAAGGCGGCCGAACCGCCTGAACTGCCGCCCATCGTCGCCCGCCCTTCGGGATCTTTGGTCAGTTTCACGTTGTATCGCTTCTCGACGAGAGGCAGCACCTCTTTCTCGACAAATTCCGCGTACAGGCCCGACATGGTGTCGTATTCGAGGCCGCGCTCGCTTCCCTGCGCATCGCCGCTGCCGTTACCGATCGAGATGGCGATCATTACCGGCACTTTGTGCTCGGCAATCAGAGTATCGAGCGCCGTGAACAGCGCGCGGTCCGGGCCATCCGCACCGACGATGAACGGAGCGACCGAACCGGGGACGTATTGCTTCGGCACATACACCGCGACGCGGCGAGTGTAAGGAGCGGGATGGCTGTTGATGACCAGTTTGGTCGGGTCGGCGGGATCGGGTCTGGCGAACGTACCGGCCTCGCGCGCGATTCCCGGATAGATCTTGCTGTCCGTCGATTCCATCGTGAAGTCGTAGACCGTTCCCTGCGGCACGCCTTCCTTCGGAGTCATTTCCGGCGCGGGGTTATGCGTAGGGCCGAGAATGAAGTTCCCGTCTGCCGTTGCGGGAGGAACTTCGCCATCCGGCAACTCTTTGGCCGTGACATAACCGGGCGTGTGCGGATCGCGTGTCGGCGCGGGCGGGCGCGGCGGGCGTTGAGCCCGAGCGGGCCCCGCGGACGGCGGCGCGCTGGCCGGAGTCTGGGCTGTGGCGGGATCCAGTGCGGCGGTCAGACTGATCAGGAACGCAATACCAAGAAGACGGGACATCAGAACTCCCTTTTGTTTCAGTGATGTTGACTCCCGAAGCAACAGAGGCACGGTCGGTCGTATTGCCTGCGTGGAAGCATCGAGTCGCGCGGAACAACTCGGGGAAATCGTCCCCGATGTTATCACAGCGGTCCGATAGAACCTCGCCGACCAGATAGTCGCGAGTCATTCTGTCTTTCCGCGCGCCCGGGGCAGTCGCGGGTTCCGTATCGATCCATATACTGGGACTCGGCTGTGACTGCACTGCGCGAACAATACCGGACGCTTCTGGCGGAGGGCATTATTCCGTTCTGGATGCGCGCGCTGGACCATGAGTATGGCGGCGTGTTTTCCTGCATGGCGGAGGATGGCACGATTCTCTCGACCGACAAGTACACGTGGTCGCAGGCGAGGTTTGTATGGACCTTGTCGGCTCTCTACAACCGGTTTGAGCGGCGGCCGGACTTTCTTGTTCATGCCAGGAAGACGATCGATTTCCTGCTGGCGCACGCGCGGGACGATCAGAATCGCTTCGTTTACCAGACGACACGGGAAGGAGTACCGCTCGAAGGAGCAACCAGTATTTATTCCGACTGTTTCGTGGCGTATGGAATCCGCGAGTACTGCAGGGCCGTGGCTGACGATGAATTGCAACGCGCGGCGGGTCAGATTCTCGAGCGCGTCAAAAGGCGCGTCGAAGAGCCCGATTTCCACGAGACCGCGCCCTACATTCTGCCTCCCGGGCGGCGCGCCCATGCGATCCCCATGATTCTGACCGAGGTGACGGGTGAAGATCGTTATCCGCGCCTCGTGATGGACCGGTTCGTGCGGCCCGGGAAGAAACTGCTGCTCGAGTTCCTGACGCGCGATTACGAGGAACTGCCCGGATGCGAGGGCAGCTTCGTGAATCCGGGGCATGCGATCGAATCGATGTGGTTTGTGATGCACTGGGCCCGGCGGCGAGGAGACCGGGAAACGATCGGGCGCGCGGCGGAGGTCATCCACTGGCATCTGGAAGCAGGATGGGACCCGGAGTACGGAGGGATCTTCCTCGGAATCGATGCGAGCGGCGGTGAGCCTTTCCTGCCGCACTCGGACAAGAAGCTATGGTGGCCGCACACGGAGGCGTTGTACGCGCTGCTGCTGGCGCACCGGTTGACCGGCGAAAGCTGGTGCATGGACTGGTATTGGCGTGTACACGAGTGGGCCTTCAGGCACTTCCCGATGCCGGAGGTGGGCGAGTGGCGGCAGCGGCTTGACCGGCATGGACGGCCGATTACCGAGGTCGTTGCGTTGCCGGTGAAGGACCCGTTTCATCTGCCGAGAGCGGCGATCGTGATTCTGGAATTGCTGAACGACTGATGGCTGTTCTTCCTTTAGGTGGAGCGCTGCCTCAGGGAAGACTCCAGGTTCCGCGTAGTAGAATCCTCAGTGCCCATGAAACTGGCAATCACGCTCACCGCGCTTGTCGCGTCATTCAGCTCCGCGTTTGCGCAAAAGCCCGCTCAGCAGCGGATGGTGGCGGTCATCAGTCTCGATGGCTTTCCCTCATTTGCGCTGAAAGACCCGAAGCTACCCATTCCCACGCTGCGGCAACTGATGCGCAACGGAGTCAGCGCCCGGATGACGGGCGTCAATCCGACGGTTACTTGGCCCAATCACACCGCCATGGTTACCGGCGTCCGCTCCGATCAGACTGGTCTGCTGGCGAACGGAACGATCGTGCGAACCGGCGGCTGGCCCCCGGTCAAAGTAGAGCCCATGCTCGATAAGGAGCGGATGGTCCATGCGCCGACCGTCTATGACGCCGCCTTCAAAGCCGGGCTCACCACGGCTCAGGTGGATTGGGTGGCGATCAACAGGGCTCCCACAATCACGTGGGCATTTAACGAATGGGCGGCGCCGGAAGGACCAGTGGAACAGGAGATGATCCGGAAGGGCGTCATCACAGCCGAAGATCTTACGAATTTCACGAAATCGAATATTCTCTTCCGCGATCAGATCTGGACCCGGGCGGCGGCTTATCTGATCCGTGAACACAAGCCGAACCTTCTGCTCGTTCATTTCCTCT
>DASZUZ010000538.1:0-11201 GCA_035547415.1 Bryobacteraceae bacterium
TGGCAGCGATTTTGATAAGTACCATCGCCGTATTGGCGCCTGCGCTCTCCTTCACGCCCCTGACCAGAACCCAGGTGACGGCGAGAGTAATCAGCAGCGCCGGTACGTTGAATATCCCATTTGGCTGCCCGGGCGCCGGAAACGCCGGGTAAGCGAGCGCGTTCGGCAGATGGATGCCGAACAGATTGTCGCCCAGATCCTGAAGATACGCGGAGAATCCCACCGCGACCGACATGTTGGAGACGGCGTATTCGAGGATCAGATCCCACCCGATGATCCATGCGAAGATCTCTCCGAGGATCGCGTAGGCGTACGTGTACGCGCTGCCGGCGATGGGGATCATCGACGCCAGTTCGGCATAGCAGAGGCCGGCAAAGAGGCAGGCGACAGCGACGAGCACGAACGACAGCGTGATCGCCGGGCCCGCGCCAGGGCGTCCCATCAGGGAGCCTGCCTGCACGCCGTGCAGGAGGATATCGAGTACGGTCGAGTGGAGAATGGATTCGATCTTCTCCACCTTGCCCGCCGCAGCCGTGCCGGTGAGGGTAAAAATGCCGGAACCGATGACGGCGCCGATTCCGAGCGCGGTCAGGCTCCACGGACCGAGGGTTTTGCGCAACCGCTTCTCGGGTTCTTCCGAAGCGGCTATCAGCGCATCGATGCTCTTGGTCCGAAGGAGCCCGCGCGGTTGGCGCACAGGAGTCAGTCCGTCGCGCGCCATAGGTGGACGTTTAGCGCTTGCGAGACTGACCCTTGGCCATCTGCTTCACTTTTTTCTTCTGGGAGCCGCGAGCCACGCCCTGCGCGCGCTTGGCTTTCGGCGCCGCTTTCTTCCGCGCCGCGCGCTTCAGTTGCTTACGCTCTTCGTTGTTCTCTACGTTCTTCGTGTTCATGCGTGTCAGTTCAGGACTTTTTCAATCCTGCGTATTTCTCCACTAATTTCTTCATCCCATGGCGCTGGAAAACGACGACGACCTTCGCGTCGTCCCCCTCGCCCTCACGGCGCACGATCGTGCCCGTTCCGTATTTGGGGTGTTCTACTACTGTACCTGTTTGTGCCGGCCGTTTTGTGGCCGGCGGAGCTTTGGGCAGGGTCGTCCGCGACTGAATGGGCGGAATTAACTGCGGCGGCCGTCCAGCGGGAGCCGATGAAGCAGCGCCGAAAAGGCCCCCCTGTGACGCCACGGGGCGGGTCGGAGCAGCCGGACGGACGGGCGCCGCAACCGGACGATTCGCGGGAGCGGCGGGCTTCTTCGGCTCGTCCCACGGAAGCGATTCGTCTGTCCGGACAGGCCGAACGGGAGCCGCGGGGCTCGTCTGCGCCGGTCTCGCGTTAGCGGTGGGGCGGAGCGGCGTATTCACTCCCCGATCCCTGAAAAATTGCTGGACGTTTTCGACAGAGTTGAAAGTCCGGCCCGTGTACAGATTCTTCCGGGCGCTCTCGCGCACACTCCAGCGCTCCGCCGTCAGATCGACCTGCGGAACATCGTCGTCATCATCGATGCCGAGGCTGATCACCAGATTGGAAGGGACCTCCGCCAGAAAACGGGATTTGATGCTGCGCTCCTGCTCTCCGCCGCCGAACCGCCGCCGATATTTCGCCCACGTCAGGATCAATCGCTTTTCAGCCCGCGTCATTCCGACGTAGAAAAGTCGCCGCTCCTCTTCCATGGCGGCCTCATTGTTGATCGACCGGCTATGCGGGAAGAGGTTCTCCTCCATGCCGGCCAGAAACACCACGGGAAACTCCAGACCCTTGGCGTTGTGGATGGTCATCAGAGTGATCTGGGCGGCTTCGTCGATGGAATCGGAATCGGCCACCAGCGCCGCGTGATCGAGGAAGTCCTCAATAGTCTCGCCGCGTTCCACCGCCTCGGCCGCCGCGTTCATCAACTCGTTGAGATTTTCCAGGCGGGCCTGCGCTTCGGGCGAGTTTTCCTGCTCGAGCATCTTCCGATACCCGGTGCGATCTTCAATGAACGCCAGCGCTTCATTGAGCGGCTTTGTCCGGACAGATTCCGCCAGTTCCAGGATCATCGTCCGGAACGCCGCCATCGCGGCATGGGCTCGCGTGCCGAACTGGCTTTCGTCGAGCATGCGGCCGATCGCATCCCAGAGACTCAGTCCATGTTCGACGGCGAACTTCTCGGCATGTTCGAGGGTAGTGCGCCCGATGCCGCGCGCCGGAACGTTGATCACGCGTCCCAGGCTGATGGAATCGATTTGCGAGTGGGCGAGTTTCAGATAAGAGACGATGTCCTTGATTTCGGCTCGCTGGTAGTAGCTGAATCCGCCGACGATGGTGTACTTGCGGCCATAGCGCCGCAGAGCTTCTTCGATCTGACGCGATTGCGCGTTGGTCCGATAGAGAATCGCGACTTTCCGGGTGGGATGCTGGCGGAGGATCTTCTCGATCGTATCGGCAATGAACAGCGCTTCGTTTTCCGAATCGTGCGCCGGGTAAACGCTGATCATGTCGCCTTCGTCCGACTCAGTCCATAGCCATTTCCCCTTGCGCTCTTTGTTGTTCGCGATGACAACGCTTGCGGCTTCGAGGATGTTTTTCGTCGAGCGATAGTTTTGCTCGAGCCGAATGGTTTTGGCTCGCGGGAAGTCCTTCTCGAAATCGAGAATGTTGCGGATATCGGCGCCGCGCCAGCTATAGATCGACTGATCCTCGTCGCCGACGACGCAGACATTGTCGTGGCGCTGCGAGAGCAGGCGCATCAGCTCGTACTGGCTCCGATTGGTGTCCTGATACTCGTCGATCATCACGTAACCGAGACGGCGATTCCAGGCCTCGCGCGTCTCCATATCGTGATACAGGAGGCGCACGCTTTCGAGCAGAAGGTCGTCGAAGTCGAGCGCATTCGCCTGGCGAAGCGCTTTCTCGTACTCCTCGTAGACCGCCGCGACGCGCGTCATGCGGGGGTCAGTCGATTTGTTGTAAATCTCCTGCGGGGTTTCCTTCTGACTCTTGGCCTGGCTGATCTGGGAGAGCGTGGCCCGGTACGGCATCTGCTTCTCGTCAAGCCCCATCCGGCGATAGGCGGCTTTGATGATCACCAGCTGGTCTTCGTCGTCATAGATCGAAAAGGTCCGTGTAAAGCCAGGCCGGATGGAAGCCAGCGCGTCGCCGTCGCGGCGGAGCAGGCGAACGCAAAACGAATGAAATGTGCAGATCAGCGGCGGCGAGCTGAGGGCGGCGTTTTCGAGCAGAGTGGAAACGCGTGAGCGCATCTCCTCGGCTGCCTTGTTTGTAAAGGTGACCGCCAGAACCGCCGAGGGTGGAACATGCTTCGACGTGATGAGGTGCGAGATCCGGTGCGTGATTACCTTGGTTTTGCCGCTTCCCGCGCCAGCGAGGATAAGCACCGGGCCATCGGTGGTCGCGACGGCTTCACGTTGTTGGGGATTGAGCCCGGAGAGAAAGTCCACTAAACGTCTATTTTCGCATTCGACGGGCTGAATCCGGTCCCGGGTTTTAATGGAAATGATGCCCTGGACGAAACTTGCCACTCTTTCCGACCTGCCGCCCGGCTCTCTAATGGAGGTGGAGCGCGGTGACGAACTCTACGCCCTGTGCAATGTGGGCGGCGATGTTCGGGCGCTCTCCGGCGTTTGCCCGCATCAGGGCGGTCCTTTGGGCGAAGGGGCTTTGAACGGCGATCAGGTGACCTGCCCCTGGCACGCCTGGGAGTTCGACTCCGCCACCGGGGCGTGCGCGTTCAACGAGCGGCTGACGATTCCCACCTACCCGGTGCGAGTCGAAGGCGAGGAAATCTGGGTCGAAATTGCCTGAGTTACCCGAAGTCGAGACGGTGGTGCGGACGCTGCGACCGGCGATCGTCGGGCGGCGTATCCTGAATGCCGAATTCGGCCAGCTCAGGGTATTACGCGGTCTGCCGGCGGATACCGCGCAGGCGCTTGCGGGGCAGCGCGTGCTGGCAGTTGAACGCTACGGTAAGTTCATCGCGATCCGTCTGGAGCGCGGCTATCTGGTTGTGCATCTGGGGATGACCGGCAAGTTGCTGGTCGGCGCAGAACGCACCAAATGGACGCACGCGATCTTTACGCTGGACCGGGGCGTGTTGATGTACGACGACCCGCGGCAGTTCGGGAGAATCGAGTACGGGGTGGACCTGCCGGAGCGCGTGGCTGCGCTGGGTCCGGAGCCCCTCGAGGTCTCGCTCGGGGAGTTCGGGCGGCGGTTGAAAGAGCGATCGTCGTCAGTAAAGGCCGTTCTGCTAAACCAGTCCGTGGTGCGCGGAGTCGGCAATATCTACGCCGATGAAGCGCTCTTCCGGGCGGGCATTCATCCGAAGCGCGTAGCGGCATCCTTGCGGCGCGACCGCATCGAGAGGCTATATCACGCGATGCGCGAAGTACTTTCTGAAGCCATTGAGAGCCGTGGTTCCTCGGTTTCGAACTACGTGGACGCGGAGGGGCGTAAGGGCAGCTTCCAGTTATCGCATCGCGTTTATCAGCGCTCGGGCGAGCCATGCGTCCATTGCGGGACGAAAATCAAGCGGATCGTTCTGGCGCAACGGGGCACACACTACTGCCCCAAATGCCAGAAGTAGCCCGGCCGCTCAGGACGTCTGTCCCCAGGCACGCTGAATCTGCTTTCGCGCAAAATCCAGATCCTTCGACATGGCGCCCGGCTCGTCTTTGGGTTTGTATTCCATCGCGATTGAGATCGGTCCCGTGAAGCGCGCTTCCGAAACGATCCGGAAGAAGCGCTGCCAATCGACCATACCGTCCCCCAATGGACATTTCGTCATTTGCCAGTCGCCGCCGGCCCTGGTCCAGTAGAAATCCTGCAGAGAGAGCGCTTTCAGCCGCGGCAGCGCGAGCCGGAGAGCTGTCTCCCAGCCGCCCAGTCCGCCTTCGGCCGTCGCTTCCGCCGGATCGAAAATGTAGCCTGCCCATCGCGGGTCGATGCTCTGGAGAATCGACTGCGAGTCCCATACGGCCTCACCCACATATTCGCCCGCGCGATTGGGAATCATAGCCGTAATCCCGCACCGCTGGCCAAGGTTCACGATCTGCGTCATCTCGCGGCGGCACTGCGACAGGCGCTGCCGGATGTCGCCGCTGTCGCGGTACTGCCAGAGACCCATCCGGAACAAAGGAATCTGCGAATGCCCCGTCAGGTAGAGGACGGGGTAGGCTGTGGGATCGAGAGCGCTCGTGATGGCGGTGCTGATCATCGGCACCTCGAGACCCGCGCCGCGAATGCTTTCGAAGGCCCGCACGAGATCGACATTGGTGACGCGCGGGTCGACATGTCCACCGATCATCACCGTGAGATCGATCCCCTCGTACCCGATCTGCTGTGCGATCAACCCGAGTTCCGCGTAAGGAATTCGCGCCATATTGCGCGAGTACGCGCAAAGCATGGGAGCTGTGCGCTTCGGCGCGGACAACCCGAACCGCGGGCTGTCAGGCGCGGCCGGTTCGCCGGGCTGCTGGGCGCGTACGCGCGTTACGACGGTTGCGGCGGCTCCAAGAGCGCCGATGGCTGTGCGGCGGTTCATCAGGCGGACAGTTCCTCCTGTTATCGTATTACCCCGCCAGCCCGATATTCCTGAGCGCCATGAATATGTCCCGGGTCGCCGTGCTGCGATTCAGCGTATAGAAGTGAATGCCCGGCGCGCCGCCCGTCAGAAGATCGATGCATTGCGACGTCGCGTGCGCGACGCCGAGCTTCATGATGGCCTGGAGATCGTCGCGTCGCCGGTCCAGTTCGGCCGCGAGTTTGAAAGGCAGCGTGGCGCCGCATGCGACGGTGAATCGTTCCACCTGCGCGGCGTTCGTGATTGGCATAATGCCGGGAATGATGGGAACTTTGATACCCGCAGCTCGGGCTCTTTCCACAAACTCCCAGTAGTGGCGGTTGTCAAAGAATAACTGCGTGATGACGAAATCGAGGCCGGCGTCCACTTTGCGCTTCAGATTATTCAGATCCACCGCGGGATTGCCGCACTCGATGTGTTTCTCCGGATAGGCCGCGCCTCCGACGCACAAACGGTCGCCGTACGCTTGCCGGATAAAGGCGACCAGTTCAGCGGCGTAGCGATATCCTCCGTCGACGGGCGTGAACGAGGTTTGGCCCCGGGGAGGATCTCCGCGCAGCGCCAGGATATTTTCGACGCCTGCTTCGGTAAGCCGCTGGAGTACAGCGCAAAGTTCTTCGCGCGTGGACCCGACACAGGTGAGGTGCGCCATCGCCTCGATGCCGGCCCCTTTCCTGATCCGCGAGACGATTTCAATGGTCTTTTCGCGCGTGGATCCGCCTGCGCCGTACGTGACCGAGATGAAGGTCGGAGTCAGAGCGCCGAGTTCGGCGATCGTTCTTTCCAGCTGCGCTGCTGCCTCGTTCGATCGCGGGGGGAAGAATTCAAATGAGATGGATGGCGCCCCGGAGGCTAACAGGTCCCGGATCAGCATGTTAAGTCCGATTGTACCTTTACGCATATCTAATTACGGATTGGCCTGGTTTTGCTGTTAAATAGAAACACAGGTAATGAAGCTCTTCCTGCGAGCAACATTTCGCGCGGTGCTCGGCATCGTGCTGACAGTAAGTACAGCAACGATTTGCTACCACTTTCATGTGAATCGCGCCATGTCCGTAATGGCGCTGGTGCTTGAGGTTCTGGCGATCGCTACGCAGGGGAACTGGGTTCTTGCACTGCTTACATCGACGGCGGCCAGCCTCGCATTCAGCTGGTACTTCGTGGAGTCCGTCGGGAGCCTGCGTATCAAGTCGGCCGAGGGCGCGGCGACGTTCTCCATGATGGTCCTTACGGCCCTGACCGCCAGTCATCTCGCCGTGAGGGCTCAGCGCCGGGCCGCGGAAGCGATCCGGAGGCGAGAGGAGATGGAACGGCTGCATCAGTTCGGCAGAGTGCTGCTGGCGGCGGATACGATTGCGGAAGCGGCGGGGAAAATAGTGGAGAACGTGGTGGAATTATTCGGCGTCAGCGGCGCCGTGTTACGGATCGACGAGACGCCTGGGTTCTTCCAGGCTGGCGACCGTATCGAAGGCGACAGCTGTGTTATTCAGCTTCATCCCGGATCCAATAACAACGTGCTGGAACTGCATGGCGTGCAACCGTCGGCTGAGGTACAAAGCGCTCTGGCAAGCCTCGTCACTCTGGTTCTGGACCGCGCCCGGGCCGCCGAAGAAAGGGCGAGAGCCGAGGCCACGCAACGCGGTGAGGAACTCCGGACCACCGTCCTGAATGCTTTGGCTCATGATTTCCGGACTCCGCTGACATCCATCAAAGCCGCTGCCTCCATGCTGAGAGGTTCCGGAGAGTTACCTGCGTCGGATCGCCGGGAGTTAGTCGCTGTGATCGACGAAGAGGCGGACCGGCTCGATCAGTTGATCCGTGAGTCGCTGGCTCTGGCAAGAATTGAAGCGCATCGCGAGAATCCGCGGCTGGAACAGTGCGCGCTGTCCGAGATCGTGGCGCTTGCCACCGCCCGCGTGGAGCGTTATCTGGGCGGGCGCGAGCTAACGGTCGATTTACCGGAAGATTTGCCTCCGGTATGGGGGGATAAATTTCTTCTCGAGCAGATGCTGATTCAGGTGGTGGATAATGCCTGGAAGTATTCGAAGCCGGGGGCGCACATCCGGATTCATGCCTCTCTGGATGCCGGAAACGTAATTCTCACTGTGCAGAACGAAGGCAGCCAGATTCCGAGGGATGAAAGAGATCGGATATTTGCTAAATTCTATCGAGGGACGGCAAACCGTGCACGTGTCGAGGGGACCGGTCTGGGACTTGCCATCGCGAGGACGATCGCGGAAGCTCATGGCGGCGCCTTGTGGCTCGATGAGGAAATGGGCGGTCCAGCGTTTCGATTTATGCTTCCGGTGGAAGTGACGGGGAAATTCAGTGATAGAGAATCGCACTATATTGCTCATTGACGATGAACCGCAGATACGGCGCGTTCTTCGCACCAGCCTGACCGCACAGGGCGCAAACGTATTTGATGTTCAGAACGGAGAGGAAGCGCTGGACCTGCTTCGCCAGCGGACTGTCGATCTGATCCTTCTCGACTTGAATATGCCCGGAATGGGCGGCCTCGAAGCCTGCCGCGCGATCCGAAACGCATGGGACGTTCCGATTATCGTGGTGTCGGTGAGAGATTCGGACCGGGACAAAGTGGAAGCTCTCGATGCCGGGGCAGATGATTATGTTTCAAAACCGTTCAGTTTCGATGAGTTGATGGCTCGTATCCGCGCGGCGCTGCGGCGGAGCGGATTCGCCACGGATACGACGCCGAAACATATTTCAGTTCCGGGTCTTGAAATTGATTTCGACCAGCGGCGAGTTATCGCGGGCGGTAAGTTGGTGCGGCTTACCCCCACCGAATTCGATATCCTGCGGTATCTGATCAGTCAGGCGAACAAACCCGTTCCGCATCGACGGCTCCTCCAGGCGATCTGGGGGCCGGAATATGGGGACCAGATCGAGTATCTTCGCGTTTTCATCAATCAGCTTCGTAAGAAGATTGAGCCAGGGGGCAGCAAACCGACCTTCATCACAACGGAACCAAGGGTAGGCTACCGGTTCGTTTTGCCCGATTCTGTTTCCGCCTGACCCCGCCCGGAACATGTAACATAATCCGCCCGACGCATCCGTATTTCGTCAACGCGGCCGTCGCGATCTCATTCAGGTGAGGGCGACCACGTGCGTTTCGCGGTCGGGTGGAAGACAATGACAGGTGATGGGCGAGATGCCAGCGGCCTCGGGAAGTGAGAGCCCGCACACCGCAATTCCCGATAAGCTGTTCTTCCGGATCGGCGAAGTCAGCCAGATGATCGGCGTCGAGCCGTACGTGCTCCGGTACTGGGAAACAGAGTTTCGGGGCCTCTCTCCCAAGAAGTCGAGTAGCGGGCAGCGAATGTTCCGCAGGAAAGACGTGGAGTTGCTGTTCCGTATCCGGCATTTACTGTACGAACGCAAATTTACCATCGAGGGGGCACGAAAGGCCCTTCTTTCGGACGCCCCCAATGATGTATCTGCTATGGAGACAGGCCAACAGGCGCTGTCTCAAACACCGGACGCTCTCCCCGACATCCGTAAGGAACTTGCGTCGATTCTCGAACTGCTGAGGTGAAGCCCGGCGCTTCGGAACGCCTCAGGAGGATTCGCCGACGATCAGGCTGTAGATTCGATCGAGATCGTCCGTAGAATAGTACTCAATCTCGATATTTCCTCGATCCCGACCTTTTTCGACGAGTCGAACACGAGTTCCAAGAACCCGCTCCAGTTCAGCCACCGCAGCCTTCACGTTAGGGTCCGGCGGCGCTGCTCCCGCATCAGCGGCAGTGCGTCCCGACGAATTCGGAACCCTGACGCCCGGCTTTCCGGGGCGCGTGTATTCCTCGATTTGCCGCACCGACCAGCCTTCCCGAAGGCATCGGTCCGCAGTCTGGCGCTGGACTTCTTCGTCGGTTATTTTCAGCAGCGATCTTGCATGCCCGGGTGACAACTTTCTCGCCGCGACAAGGGGCTGAAGGTCCGGAGGGAGCTGGAGGAGACGAATGGTATTCGTTACTGTCGCCCGATCTTTCCCTGTCTTCTCGCCGATCTGATCGTGGCTGAGATTTAGCTCGGCGGCCATGCGCTGGAACGCCTGCGCCAACTCTATTGGATTCAGGTCTTCACGCTGTATGTTTTCAACGATGGCAAGTTCCAGCACGGTCTCATCGTCGGCTGTCCTCGGGATCACCGGCACTTCTTTCAGGCCGGCAGTTTTGGCCGCCCGCCAGCGGCGCTCTCCCGCGATGATCTCGTACTCCGCGGCGGCCGTCCGGCGGACAATTATTGGCTGAATAATTCCATCGCGCTCGATAGACTGCGTCAGCTCCATCATTGCGACGGGGTCGAACTCTCGCCGCGGCTGGTTAGGGTTGGGCTTAACGTGATCGATCGGCACCATCGAGAGATTCCCGTCGCGTGGCGATTCCGGCGCGGGCGCAGGCGCCGGTTGGGTCGGTCGCTGCGGCAGCAGGGAATGGAGGCCCTTACCGAGCGCTTTTCGCGGATCGTTTTTGGTCATTGGCGAGGATCTCTTTGGCGAGTTGAATATAGGCTTCCGATCCGCGAGAACCGGGATCGTACATCAGAATCGGTTTTCCGTGACTGGGCGCTTCGGCGAGCCGGACATTTCGTGGAATCACTGTCCGGAGTACGTCTTTTCCGAAGAATTCGCGGAGATCGGCAGCTACCTGACGGGTCAGATTCGTGCGGTCGTCGTACATCGTGAGAAGTATGCCCTCGATTTGAAGAGGATGGCCGAACGCCTCGCGGACGCGGTCGATGGTATCCATCAACTCCGAAACGCCCTCAAGTGCGAAAAACTCGCACTGGATCGGCACAAGTGCCGCGTTCGCCGCCATGAGCGCATTGAGCGTAAGGAGGTCAAGAGCGGGCGGGCAGTCAATCAGGATGTACTGGTATTCGTCGAGGACTGGCTTGAGGCGGTGACGGAGAATCGATTCTCTGTCGTCGACACCGACCAACTCGAAATTAACGCCGATCAGATTTTTGTCGGCCGGTACCAGGTCAAGGCCTTCCATCTGCGTGTGCTGGATGGCCTCATGGATCTCTTTGCCGTCGACGAGAACGTCGTACGTCGTCGGCATTCCTTCAGACTTCGCGATTCCGAGGCCGCTGGTTGTATTTCCCTGAGGATCGGAGTCGATGAGAAGAACTTTGAGGTCACTGGCGGCGAGAGCAGCTGCCAGATTAATGGCGGTTGTAGTTTTTCCCACACCGCCTTTTTGATTTGTTATCGCGATTATGCGGCCCAAAGGGTCACTCTAACACGCTGCACAATGTTTCACGTGAAACAATGCTACGGCAATCGGTTTCATGTTTCACGTGAAACATACGCCACAAAGACCCTGTTCCTAAGCTTCCCGATGATCGAGTCCAACCTTAAGATAGACATCCAGAATCGCGACCGCGGCGGGAGTCACGCCTGGAATCCGCGCCGCCTGGCCCAAGGTTGCGGGCCGAACGCGAGACAGCTTCTCCCCGACCTCCCGAGAGATGCCTGGGATGGCTGTGAATTCGATCTCCGCCGGGATTATCCGCCTGCTAGACTCCGACAACCGATCCACCTGCCGCCGCTGTTGATCCAGATAACCTTCGTACTTGACCTCCGTCTCGGCAGTC
>DASZUZ010000539.1:0-7538 GCA_035547415.1 Bryobacteraceae bacterium
TCCGCCTCTCGTGCTGCGGAACCACAGCGACGTGCCGGAAGGGTCCGGTCTCAGTTCCTCCGCCGCGCTCGAAGTCTCCACGGCGCTGGCTCTGTTGCAGGGCCGGCCATTTGACAGGCTTGAGATCGCGAAGCTCTGCCAGCGCGCCGAAACCGATTTCGTCGGCATGCCCTGCGGCATTATGGATCAGTTCGTGTCGGTCTTCGGACATGAACATTCGGCGATCAGACTCGATTGCCGCAGTCTCGAGTACCAGACCGTAACGCTGCCGGACAATGTCGAAATCATCGCGGTCAACTCGATGGTGAAGCACGAACTCGGCGTCTCGGCGTACCGTACGCGCGTCGAGGAATGCTCGATTGCGGTCGAAGCCATCCGGAACAAATTCCCGGAAGTGCAATCCCTACGGGACGCCACTCCGGAGCATCTGGAAAAAGTACCCATGCCCCGTGTTGTGATGCGTCGCGCCCGTCACATCGTCAGCGAGAACCAGCGGGTACAACTGTTCGTTGCCGCGGCGGAGCGCGGCGCGCTGGACCGCATGGGCGAACTGTTCCTCGAATCGCACCGCAGCATGCAACACGATTACGAAATCACCTGCGACGAAGTCGATTTCCTTGTTGACACCGCCACGGGAATTCCTGGCTGCTACGGCGCCCGCATGACGGGAGGGGGCTTTGGCGGCTGCACGGTCAATCTGGTGGCGCCGGACCAGGTGGACCGTTTTCGCGAAGCCATACGGTCCCGCTATCAGGAGTGCTTCCACATTGATCCGCCGATTTTCCGCTGCGTGCCCTCCGAAGGAGCCGGAGAACAACCCTGATAATTCGAATTCCAGCCAGCCTTGTGGGGTCGGGGCTTCTGCCCGGCGCGCGCCTCAATTCGCCCGCTCAATCTCCTTCAGTTCATCGATCTCCCGCTGCAGTTCCCGCTGCTGCCGCATCCGGATGACGAAGAAAGCTGCTACCCAGACCACAATCAGACTCAGGAACGGACTCATTCTGACGACCGTTTCCCGGAGTGGCATCCCCCGATTCGCGGTCCCCAGACTCGCGATGAGCACGATCAGGATCGCAATCGCGAAAACCACCGGCCCGAACTGCCACAGCATGACGTGGGAAAAGAGGTAGCGCCGCCGCTCGACTTCCCGCCGGTAAGATTCCAGACCCGTCCGCAACGCGGCGTCTGCGGGCGGCGTCGGCGACCGCATTCTCCGATTCAGAAAATACTGCCCGGCCAGGCTCCAGGCAACCGCAAACACGAGGATCGCTCGCAGCGCCGGATCGGGGAACCGCAATCCGAAACCGCAAATGACGACGACAATCAGCGGCCCCGCGATGCTCTTCACGCGGTCCCGGCGCGTCTTCGCATGCAGTTCCTCTGTCTTCTGTCGTATTTTTTCAAGTGTCATTGTTGACGGCTCCGTTGGCTGGTTCTGCCAGATGTCTTTCGGGTCGTTCCCGAAGGATTCATTTCGCATGGTCGCCCCCCGCATGAAACCGCCGCGCCAGGATGTTCTTGATCCGGTGTATCTTCATCGCCACGTTGGCGGGCGATAACCCCGTGATTTCTCCGATTGACACTGCGTCCATGTCCTCGAGCCAGCAAACGATCACCTGACGATCGAGCGGCTTGAGTTCCTGAATCAGCATGGACAGTCGCTCGAGATTTCTCCGCCGGTCCGCGGCGAAGACGCCCTGATCCTTGTCGGGCAGCATTTCGAGATCTTCCAGACTGACGAGTTGGGAAAAGATTCTGCGCTCGCGCAGAACGTGCGAGGCGGCGACGAGATGGGCGACGCGATAGACCCACGTCCGCAGGGAACAGCGGCCATTGAACCGCTGGAAACTGCGCCACAACTGGAAATGAATTTCCTGGCTCAGGTCGCGGCGTTTTTCCGGGTCAGCCTCGTACGCGCGAGCAAGACGTTCGAGCGCAGCGCCGTATTTCTCGGCCGCGTCCCTGTACAGGACATCCTGGCTCTCGGTTCCTCCCACATGAAAGGTAGTCGGCGAGAACAAAGATTTCTAACAAATTGAAAGCGAAAATCTGAGACATCCGGGGCCGGCTCTCCCGGCCCCATCCTCACCGCTTCCAGTCCTTCACAAACTTCCCGAGCGTCTCATACTGATCGCTCGCGATCAGATCCACGCCCGCGTCCAGGGCGGCCTTCCACCGTACCTCCACCGCCGCGCGCGACCCGAAGTTATACCCCGCGTCCCACCCCAGATCCTCCGACGGAACGAACCCGTCGAGCGTATAAAAGCGGATCCAGTACCCCAGTTTGTGCGCGCCATCCACCAGAGCCTTCAATCTCGCGGCGTCCGCCGGAGTCCACTCACCCGCCTTCGGCTGTCCTTCCGGCTCCACGGCATGCCAGGAATAATTCAGCCAGCGACGGTAATTCGTCGGCGGCACGATCATATTCGTGTGCCCCGATCCGAACACCCGCAGTTTGCCGCCCACCGGCACCTGCCGGAAGAAGACCTCCTCCTGCGCATCGGCATCCTCGGTCAACACCAGCAACGGCTTCATCTCGAACGGCGAAAGCCTTGTCGGATCGTCCGTCTTCGCCGCGGCCGTAATCCAGTCCTGATACTCGCCGAGAACATCCCACACCGCGTGCAGCAACGGAGCCTGCAGATCCTTGAAATCGAAGTGAACGACAATGAGCGGCCACTGATCGCGGTGGTTTTCCCGAAGCGCCTGTTCCATCAGCGGACGCACGCGTTCGAAGAAATGCTCCCGCAGCGTGGGCTCCGTGCCGGTCGTCTTGTCCGTGTGCGAAACGACGGCCTTCCCGCCGTACCAGGCGATATCCTGTTCAATCGCGACCGGAGATCCGACGCTGAGCGCGCGATCGATGCGGTTCTTCCACTGGCCCTTGTACGGATAACAGTTGTGCGCGTCGGCCAGCGGAAAATGCTGGCCGAACAGCGCCGCGCCCGTGAGCGCGAACAACAGGATGAACTTCATGCTTGTTTCGCGGCCACCGTCGCCCGCGTCGCCCCGGTGGAGATCCCGCCATCGACCAGCATCGTCTGCCCGGTGTAATACTCACTGGCTTCGGACGCGAGAAAAACCACGGCGCCATCGAGATCCTTCGGCGCGCCGGGCCGTTTCATCGGAATTCGATCCACCAGATATTCCAGCCATTCCTTGTTCTCGTAGAGCACGGAGTTCTGCGCCGTCCGGAACCAGCCCGGCGCGAGACAGTTCACCGTAATGCCGTGCTTGCCCCAATCGTCGGCAAGGCTCATGGTCATCTGCTTCACGCCGCCGCGGCTCGCGCAATACGGCGTCAGACCCGCATACCCGAACACGCTCGTGACGGAGCCGATATTGATGATGCGTCCGTAACCGTTCGGGATCATCGAATCGCGCGCCACCGCCTGCGCCACGAAGAACTCGCCGCGCAGATTGGTCTCGAGCACCAGATTCCACTCGTCCCAGGTGATCTCGACCGCCGGCTTCCGCACGTTCAGACCCGCGTTATTGACGAGGATGTCGATTTTGCCGAAGTGCCCGATCGCCGCCGCCGTCGCGCGCTGAATGCTGTCGTAATCGCGGACGTCGAGTTCAACCGGAAAAGCCTTTCTGCCAAGCGCTTCCACTTCCTCGCGAAACGTCTGGAGATCCGCCAGTTTGCGGCTCGTGATGACCAGGTCCGCCCCGGCGCGCGCGAGCGCGCGTCCCATATACTGGCCGAGCCCGCGGCTCGTACCGGTAACCAGCGCGACCCGGCCGGTGAGATCGAAAAGATGGTTGCTCAAGGCTGCAGCACCACCTTCATCAGATTCGGTTCATGATGATACAGCCTGTGGAACCAGGACGGCCCCTCAGCCAGCGGCGCGACCGCCGAGATGAGCGGCGCCACTTGGATCACGCCTCTCGCCATCAGGTCGATGCACTGCGGATACTCGCCGTTCGACGCGCACGAACCCTGCAGCCGGATCTGGCGCGTGACCACGTACTGCAAAGGCGCTTCGATATTCGGCGCAAGATTGCCCACCAGCGTCACCATGCCGCCCTTGCGGACCGAGTAAATCGCGGTCGCCACCGGTTCCGAATAGCCGACGCATTCGAACGCCACGTCCGCGCCGCGCCCGTTCGTCATCTCCAGCACAGCCGCCTGCACGTCCGTCTTCCTCGGATTGAGAACGTCCGTCGCGCCGATCGTCTTCGCGCGCTCCAGCTTGGAATCTTCGATATCCACGGCAATGATACGAGAGCAGCCCGCCGCCTTTGCCGCCTGCAGCGTGACCGACCCGATCATGCCCACGCCGACA
Organism: Bryobacteraceae bacterium; assembly: GCA_035547415.1. Lineage (GTDB taxonomy): Bacteria > Acidobacteriota > Terriglobia > Bryobacterales > Bryobacteraceae > BOG-234. The sequence continues at coordinate 4,290 of DASZUZ010000539.1, forward strand.
ATAACGGCCGTATCGCCCAGCTGAATCGGCGTGATCGACACCGCGTGGACGCCGATCGATACCGCTTCAATCAGCGCGGCCTGTTCGTAGGGAAAACTGTCCGGCAACTTATACATGATTCGCCGGGGAACCGATACGTATTCGGCGAAAGCCCCGTGCCGCCGGTATTCCTTCGGCGCCACGCCGACCACCTGGCGGTTGTCGCACAGGTTCACGTCGCCTCGCACGCAGAAGAAGCATTTCCCGCAATAGACGGTGGAATCGAAGGTGACGCGATCGCCCGGCTTCAGGTCGTGTACGTTGGCGCCGAGCGCCGCGACCTCCCCCGCGGCCTCGTGACCCATCACGAGGGGAGGATGCCGCCGGCCGGACGATCCGTCGTAGCCGTGCACATCGCTGCCGCAGATGCCGCAGGCGCGCACGCGAACCAGGACGTCATCGGGGCCGATTTCGGGCTCGGGCATTTCGACCATTTCGAGCTTGAGATATTCGGTCAGAAGAAGCGCGTTCATGACGAAGGCCATTCTATCGGATGGCTTCCTGGAAACGTCTCCAGGCCTGTTTCGTGCTGGAATATCAAGCTGTCGCGAGCAGAGCGGGCAGGGAGACGTACGCCGTTGTTCCCTCGCCCGGCTGGCTTTCAATCCAGATGTCGCCGCCGTGCTCGTTGACGATCTGGCGCGCAGTGAACAGGCTCCAGTTTCCGCCGAGAACGCGGCCGTTCTCCACCTTGAATCCCGGATCGAAAATTGTCGTGAGGTCGGCCGGATCCATTCCCCGGCCATTGTCGCGGATCGCGATCTCGACATTGCCGCTCGACGCCGTTGTTGAAATCTCGATTTGCCCGCCCGGTTCGACCGCGCCCGCGGCATTCTTCAGCAGCGTATAGAAGACCGTCCTCATCTGGTTCGTATTACAGAGGAGCTGCGGCGTCTCCTGCAATTTCCAGATCACCTGAACACCGTCGGCGATCGTTCCCTCGATCATCAGCTTCACGTCCGCCAGAAGGTCGTTGACGTGGACGGTTTGCTTCTCGCTGTCTTCGAGCGTGACGAGCCGCTTCAGCCGGGCGACAACCATGGACAGCCGTTCCGCCGATTCGTGAATGGACCGGCCCAGGTCGGTTTCCGCAACCGACAGCCGCTCGCGTTCTTCCGGGCGGGCCTCGGCCCGCCGCGCGGAAAGAAGAAGCAGCGTACCCACCGCGCTCTTCAATGCGCCCAGCGGCGTGTTGATTTCGTGCGTGAGAGCGGCCGCGAGTCGGCCAACCGACATCGCCGTCTCCGCCAGTTGCGCTCGCGCCTGCGCCGAACTCAGCGTCTCCTGAATGCGCACCGCCCGCTCATGCGCTTCGAACGCCGCCCGCCTTTGCGCATACAGCAGGGCCGAGACGACCGTCGCGAAACATGTCAGGAATACGATGAAAATCTGAAGAGATCCGCTCCAGTTCCCGGCGAACGGCGCGGTGACTCCGTAGAGAACGCCGATCGCCGATCCGAGCACGCACGTCTGCAGCGGGATCAGTGGCGCCGCCGCTATTACGGCGAAAAGGACCAGCGAAAGTTCTCCTGCAAGCAGACGATCCGTTACCGCCCCGCGCTCGACCCAGAGAGCCGCTTCGATCAGCGCCGCCGCGACCAGCCAGCCGGATACCAGAGCCATCAGTCGCACGTGCCGGCGGAAGCCTTTCACACCGGCTGCAAAGATTGTCGCCACGCCTACCAATGCGACCGACGCGGCGCTCCAGTAAACTCCGTGACTCGTCGGCAGCAGGAAACAACCGATCGCGATTTCCATGGACCCGAGCATCCGCAGGCCGGTTCGACTGAGCCGGAACATGTCGGCCTGGAACTGGATGTTTTGTTCCATGTCGGCCGGCAGAAGCGATCGCTCGAGGATTTTCAGGTCCATAAATTGCTACCAAACGGAACTGTGCGGCCGTTTGCGTCCGCATGAATGGCTCCTCTCAGAACGAGCGAAAGAACACTGGACCATCGTAAACCGCCCAACGCGCCAATGAACAGAATCGCGGCAGTCTTTCGAAACTTCTTCGATGTACGGCCGGGGGAGTACGCCCGCACCGTGTTCATGTCGTTGTATCTTCTTCTGGTTCTGCTGGCTTATTACATCCTGAAACCGGTCTCGCGGGCGCTGTTCCTCAGTAAGTTCGATCTGGACAAGCTGCCCGGTCTTTACATTCTCATTGCCGCGTTCGGCGGCATCCTCGCCTACGTTTACACGAAAGCCGCTGTCCGCAGTTCGCTCAGAACGGCCGTCACGGGCGCGATGATCTTCACCATCGGAATGCTGGTCCTCATCTGGTGGCTCATCGCGCTGAACAAGCCGTGGGTCTACTATTTCTTCAACATCTGGGTGAGCCTCTTCAGCGTGATGCTCGTCTCGCAGGGATGGCTCGTGGCAGCCAATGTTTTCACGCCGCGCGAGGCGAAGCGTCTTTATGGATTGCTGGGGGCCGGTTCCGTGGTGGGCGCTGCCTTCGGCGGCGAGTTTACCGCGCGAGCGGTGAAATATCTTCCGCCGCGTGACCTTTTGCTCGCGAGCGCCGCGTTTGTTGCGCTGGCTTACATCGCCTTCCGCTTTGCCGTGGCGCAGAAAGGAGTCTCGATCGAAAGCGCGAAGGGCGCGGAGTCGGAAGAAGCGAATGTCGAGTTCGTCGACATCCTGCGCTCGATTCGCACGCAGCGCCATCTGCAGGTGATCGTCGCGATCATGATCCTGACGTTCATTGTGGACGTCTCGATCGAATACCAGTTCAACGCGTTCGCCAAGCTGGCCTTTACCGGGCGCGACGCATCGGGCGCGCAACTCACCGCGTTCCTCGGCAACTTCTACGGCATTTACCTCAACCTTGTGACCATCGTCCTGCAGGTGGTCTTCACCGCTTTTGTTGTCCGGCGCCTTGGGGTCGGCGGAACCCTTCAGGTGATGCCGGTGACGATTGCGGTCAGTTCCGTGGCCACATTCTTCTTCTCGGGAGTGTGGGCGGCGGGCGCTCTCCGGTTGACGGAAGCAGGTACACGGTACACGTTGAACCGCACGGGGATGGAACTTCTCTACCTGCCATTACCTCTCGAACTGAAAAACAGAACCAAAGCCTTCATTGACATCTTCGTGGACCGTTTCGGCCGCGGAGTGGGCGGACTGCTGCTCGTTCTGTTCACCGCCACGCTGCACTTCTCGCCCCGCTCCATCGCGATCGTCACGGCCTGTTTCACCATTCCATGGATC
>DASZUZ010000540.1:0-3574 GCA_035547415.1 Bryobacteraceae bacterium
GACACACTCTCTCCGCTCTGGTTCGACAGCCGGGCGCGGCGGGTGCGCTGCCTGCATCGGATAGGCCTGATGGAGTTCTTAACCGTTACTTCACGGCAAGTATACACCTGTTCGAAGACCCCGAAGATTCAACGTCTTCCCCGCGTTACGCACCGTTAAGCACCTGGACAGGCCGTCCTGCGAGGAACAAAATGGCAGGCATCCGGGCGCGCCCTTCATTTCCTCTGGCTCGCGCTCATCGGGGAGGAGTCGAGTCTCCATGAAATCGCTTCGTCTGATCGTTCTTCTGTCTTTGTGCGCGGGAAGCGGGCTGCTTCGCGCCCAGGGGCTGGGTGAGTTTGTCGGTACTGTCACCGACCCCAGCGGCGCCGTCATCGCCGGCGCCAAAGTGACCGCGACCGAGGTGGCAACCGGCCTTTCGCGTTCCGTAACCACGAGCAACGAGGGCTTATTCACGATTCCGGCCCTGCGGCCCGCCGAATATAACCTGAAGGTCGAAGCGCAGGGCTTTCGCAGCGCCGGCAATAACGGGGTGACCCTGGCGGCCGACCAGAGCGCCACGTTCAACTTCAAGCTCCAGTTAGGGGCGACCTCGGAAACGATCGAGATCGTCGCCAATGCGGTCCAGGTGGACACCACCACGTCCACCATTCGCCAGGTCGTCGATGAAAAGCGAATCGTCGACCTTCCCCTGAACGGCAGAAACGCCGCGCAACTCACGCTGCTGGTGGCGGGCGCCGTCAACTCGCCGAACGCGGGCGCGGACCAGGGAGTCACCAAGACCTTCCCCGGCGCCGTGACCGTCTCGACAAACGGTTCGCGCATGATGAACGTCAGCTACCGGCTGGACGGCGGCAATAACGTGGACGAATACACCAACGTGAACGCGCCGTTTCCGTTCCCCGATGCGCTGCAGGAGTTCAGCGTCCAGACCAGTAACTACAGCGCGGAATTCGGGCAGAATTCGGGAGGCGTGGTGAACATCGTCACCAAATCGGGCACGAACGCCGTTCACGGCGATGCGTTTGGCTTCCTGAGAAACAACGTGTTCAACGCCCGTAACTTCTTCTCGCCGAAGGTGGACGCGCTCAAGCGGGCGCAGTTCGGCTTTACCCTGGGCGGTCCGGTTGTTATCCCGAAGCTCTATAACGGCAAAGACAAGACTTTCTTCTTCTTCGGCTACCAGGGCACAACCATCCGCAATCTGCAGGGCGGTTCCAACGCCTTCGTCCCGACGCCGGCCAATGTGAACGGCGATTTCTCCTCGCTGCTTTCCGCAAGCGACCCGGCGAACCCTCTTCACAAAGTAGTCACCGTCGTCGATCCGCTGACCAGCCAGCCGTTTGCCGGCAATCAGATTCCCGCGTCACGTTTTGATCCGGCTTCGCTCAAGCTGATATCTTTTCTCCCGCAGGCCGGAGGCAACGGATCCGTCTTCTACACGAAGCCGCTCTCCCAGAATTTTAACGAAGAGGTGACGCGCGTCGATCACAGCTTCAGTTCCAATGACAGGCTCACCGCGCGCTACTATCGCGACCAGTTCCATAATCAGGGCATTTACGACCCGAAGAACATACTCACCTATTCGGACCAGGCGGATATCCTCTCCCAGAATGCCCTCGTTCAGGAAACCCATATTTTTACCGCAGGTTTGCTGAACGATTTCCGGCTGAACTGGGCTCGCGAGAACGCCATTCGGGGTCCGATCGCGGGCGTTCCGAATCTGAAGGATCTCGGCGTCAATATTTATCAGCCCCCGCAGAAGGCGATCGAAGGCATCAGCGCCAGCGGCTTCTTCAGCTTCGGGGATAACGCGAACGCCCGGTTTACGCGCACCAACTACACGCTCGCCGATGATGTCCGCTGGGTCAAGGGCCGGCACAGCATGTCGTTCGGCGGCACGGCCGAAATCAGCCGCGTGGATCTGGATAATCAGTTCTACCGGAACAGCCAGATGACTTTCACGTCGGACGTGACCAACTATGCGCTCGCCAGCCTGCTGATCGGCAGAGTGCAAAATTTCCGTCAGGGCGCGGGAGAGTTCAAGAACAACCGCAATCAGTTCCTTGGTTTCTATGCGAACGACAACTTCCGTGTCAGCACCCGGCTCACGCTGAATCTCGGTCTGCGCTGGGAGCCGGTTTTCCCGTGGCGGGAGATTCGGGGGCGCGTGGAGCAGTTCAATCCGTCAGCGTACTACGCGGGGCAGACATCGACCGTGTATCCGAATGCTCCTCCCGGACTGCTGTTCCCGGGCGATCCGGGTGTTCCCAAATGGGGAACCAACAGCGTGTACTCCGGGTTTGAGCCGCGCGTCGGTTTTGCCTGGGACGTTTTCGGAGATGGCAAAACCAGCCTTCGCGGCGGAGGCGGCATCTTTTTCGATTCGCGCCAGGCGGGTATCTTCAACAACCGCATCGCTGACGTGACGCCGTTCAGCCCGCAGTTGACCTTTTCGCCGGCGCCTGGCCCCTTCAGCGATCCGTTGCGCGGCAGCGGCGTGGTGAACCCTTTCCCGGCGCCTTTTCCGCCGCCGAAAAACGCCGCCTTTCCGCTGCCCGTTCTCGCGATCACTTACGAGCCGACCGGCGTTTACAAGACGCCCGTGATGTACAACTGGAATCTCACGATCGAACGCCAGCTCGCGTCAGACTGGCTGATGCGTGTCGCCTATGTCGGCTCGCACGGCAGTCATCTGAACGAAGCGATTGAACTCAATCCGGCCGTGTACATTCCCGGCAGCACGCTCGGCCCCGACGCGCGCCGTATCTTCAAGGGCTTCCAGTACGTCTCGCTGGCCAGCGGGCAGGGCAACTCCCATTACAATTCGCTCCAGCTCGGACTCGAAAAACGCCTGGCGAACGGATTCACCATCCTTGCCAACTACACGTTCGCGAAGAGCTATGACGATCTGCCTTTCGCGGCCGGAGCAGGCGGACCGGCCGACGGCAATTCTCTCGTCTATCCGTGGTACTACCCGAACGATACGGCGCAGGACCGCGGACCGTCCGATTTCGACGTGCGGCACCGGTTCGTCGCTTCTTATCTGTGGGCTCTGCCGAAACTCGCGAACCGGAACGCGCTCGAGCGGGCAGTCCTGGGCAACTGGCAGTTGACCGGTCTGCTGCAGATGCAGTCCGGCACGCCGCTTACCATGCTGGCCGGAAAAGACCAGTCCCTCACCAACCTGAACCGGGATCGCGCCGTCTATCTCGGGGGCAATCCGTATGGAAAAGGCGCCTGCGGGAACACGGCTCCCTGTGTGGACTACGTCAATCCGAACGCCTTTGCCCTGCCGCCGCTCGGACAGTTCGGCAACGCGGGCAAAGCCCTGCTGCGGTTTCCGGGACAGGCAAGCTGGGACATGAGCTTTTTCAAGACCTTCCCGATTCACGAACGGCTGCAGGTTCAGTTCCGCGCGGATTTCTTCAATATCTTCAACCGCGTGAATTTCCTGCAACCGAATCAGTCGAATCAGGTGGATACCGTGAACTCAGCGGGCTTCGGGAGCATTCGCGCCGCCAACGATCCGCGGATCGGCCAGATGGCTCTGAAGTTTCTCTGGTGAGCCGGG
>DASZUZ010000541.1:0-4370 GCA_035547415.1 Bryobacteraceae bacterium
GGCCGACGGGCGCCCCCTCGTATTCATTGCCAATACGGATTGTGAAGAGCCCGCCGTCCGTGAGGCGAGCGGTTTCGATCACAGCGTAGTGCGGCGTTCCCGTCTGTGGGTTCACGCCCCAGCCGCGCTTGAGCTGCTCGACCGGGCGGACCACCAGGTTGAGTTCGGATTCTTCCGATTTGAAGTCCGCCGTGATTCTACCGAGGCCCACCTTTTCCTTCCCCGCTCTCACTTCAAAAAGCGTGACAACGCCCTTGCCCCCTTCGCCGCGACCGGAGCCGCCCGCCGGGAGGCTGGGGTCGGGAAGCAGTTCCAGGCGAAAAGCCGTGATGTTGCGGAGCTTCGTTTCTACTGTCGCTTCATAGAACAAGGAAGATGGCATGGGGCCGCCGGCAAGGACGGAGCCGTCCGGAAGAACCTGCAGCCGGACGCCGTTATCCGCCTTCACGGCGGAAGGCGTGAGCACCTGCCACTCGGGACGCTGCGTGAGCGCCTGCGCCTCCCACGCCGGCTGTCGGGCGGCGAGTTCTTTGTCAAGGGCAGCCAGCTTCGAGTTGGCGTCGGCGAGTTCCGCGGTTTTCGCGGCCAGTTGCCGGTCGAGTTCCGGCGAAGGCAATTTCAGAAAAGGCTTGAAGTTGCCACGGCCATCGCTGGTTCCGCCGTTGCCGACTTCGTCGACACTGTTGAAAAACGCGTAGAGGCTGTAGAACTCGCGGGTCGGGATGGGGTCGTACTTATGATCATGACAGCGGGCGCAGCCGACGGTCAGGCCAAGCCAGACGGTTCCCATTGTGCTGACGCGATCGACCAGATTCTCGGCCTGGAACTCCTCCGCGATGCTGCCGGTTTCACTGTTGATGCGGTGGTTGCGCTCAAAGCCGGTGGCGATGCGGTCTTCAACCGTGGCGTTGGGAAGCAGATCGCCGGCGAGCTGGCGGACGGTGAACTGGTCGTAAGGAAGATTGCTGTTGAACGCATTGATTACCCAGTCGCGCCAGGGCCACATCTCTTTTGCGGGATCGGTCTGGTAGCCGTGGGTATCGGCGTAACGGGCGGCATCGAGCCAGTCGACCGCCATTCGCTCGCCGTAGCGCGGGGAGGCGAGAAGGCGATCGACAACCTTCTCGTAAGCATCCGGAGATTTGTCCGCGAGGAATGAATCGAGCTCGGCCAAAGTGGGCGGGAGGCCGGTGAGATCGAAGGAGACGCGGCGAAGAAGGCGAGCGCGGTCGGCCGCGGGCGAAGGGGCAAGCCCTTCGCGTTCCAGCCGAGCGAGAACGAAGTTGTCGATCGGATTCCGGATCCATCTGGTGTTGCGGACGGCCGGCGGGGTGGGGCGAACCGGCGCGGTGAAGGCCCAGTGGGATTGCCATTTCGCGCCCTGTTCGATCCAGGCGCGGATGGTGGCGACCTCCTTCTCGCTGAGCGGCTTCCGGTCCGAATAAGGAGGAGGCATGCGGCGCGCGGGGTTTTCCGGCGCAATGCGCTTCAGAATCTCACTCGCGGCCACATTTCCGGGCACGACCGGCGTCCTGGGTCCGCGGGCCGCTTTCGCGCCGGCTTCCGTATCGAGCCGCAGCCCGGCCTTGCGGTTGGCTTCGTCCGGCCCATGGCAGGCGAAGCAGCGGTCGGACAGGATGGGGCGCACATCGCGACGGAAGTCCACCGCCGGCGCGGCGATGACCACGGGAGCGAGCATGCAGGCAAGAAATGCTGAAGAAAAGATCGGTCTGCTCGTGCTCATATTCCCCTGTTTCAAATGCTCTGGCCGCCGTGACGGGCCGGTTAATACGATATAACAACGCTGGCTTCCTCCGATGATGCATCTCTGGTTGTCAACCGTCGGAGGGGCCGGAAGATGAATATTCTTTAATGCTCTGGTAGGCTGTTATTATGCCGGGTCGCGGGGCAAGTCGAATGCGTGGACTGCGAGCGCTCGTCTGCCTGACGCTCTTCGCAGGGCTGTCCGCGCCCCGTTTTTCGGCGGTAATCCCGGCTGAAAATCGAGCGCATCCGGTTCTGCTGCAACCTTTTCCGGTTACGGCGCCAATCGCACTGACGAGCCGCGCCGATGTTCGCGCCGACCAGGCCAGACAGCGCACGCGTGTCGACTGGTCGTTTACTCTTCCCCGCGTCCATCGCCCCGCATTGGATACCGGATGCTCCGAAAGGGCCGTTGAGCGGTTCGGGCTGCGGTCCTGTGGCGCTGCCAGGATGCAGAGCGGCCGTTCGCCTCCTTCTTCCATCTCCTGAACGATTCCCTATCGCAAACAGTAACTGACCGGCCCGGAAGCGCGCGCGGCAGAGGCACGCCTGCGCGGTTCCGCCGCAATTTGAAATTGAGACCAGGAGATTTCCGAAGAATGAGTACGATAAACGAATCGCCACGCCCGGGTCATGACGAATCCCGACTGGCTGCCGGCGCGGACAAACCTCGCAAGCTCACGGCGGCTGAAAATGCGATCCTCACGATCAAGGTGCTGGCGGGGTTTGGATTATTGGGGATTGCGCTTTGGGCGATCGAATTGTGGCTGTCCGGGAAGTGAAGCTACGGGCGAACGCACGGGGCTGAATAGAGCCGGGAAACAATCCGGGCGACGCGATACGAGACAGCAGTTCTCCGAGTAGTCTCCTGTGTCGGAGACTCAATGCCGCCAGGTTCCGGATTGCGCAAGTTTACCGGCCGGAATCGGCGGAAGCGAGCGGACATCTGCCAGCCAGATTGCGTCGCTCTCGTAGACGTCTAGAATGATGACGTGAAGCTGTTCCTGCTGTTGGCCTGGGTTACGATCTCCCTGGAGGCTCAGGCAGACGTCACGGGGCTGTTTACGCGGGCATCAGTCGCGGGTGACCTGAAAACGGCGGAACGTCTGCTTGCCTCCGGCCTCGATCCCGATTCCCGAGACCGTTTCGGCAGAACGCTCTTAATCAATGCGGCGACACTCGGCAATCCTGAGATTGCATCGCTGCTGCTCTCCTACCACGCCAATCCGAATGCAAAGCGGGAACCTGACGGCAACCGATTCGAGTCGACTCCGCTGCAGTGCGCCGCGCGGGCAGGCAACCTGGAGATGGCTCGCCTGCTGATCAACGCCGGAGCAGATGTAAACGCAAAGGGGAAGCCAGGACTTACGCCGTTGTCGTTCGCGGTGCTTTCCGGTCGTTTGGACATGATCCGGCTTCTCATCGAAGAGGGCGCTGAAGTGAACACCCGGGACGCAGAAGGCGTGAGCCCTTTGGACCATGCGGCCTGGCAAGGCTCTTTGGACATGGTTGCGATGCTGCTTGCACATGGAGCTCTGCTCGACGAACCCGCTACTCAGACCGGTGCAACTCCAACCAACGAGGCCGCGTACCGAGGGCACAAGGCAGTGGTCCAGTATCTGCTTCAGTTTCATCCGAATCTCGAGATTCCCGATAAGAAGGGATATGGCCCACTGGAAAACGCGATCCGGATGGGCAAAGAGGATTCGGCATCGCTGCTGTTGCAGGCTCAGCCGAAGCTTTCGGGAAACGCGCTGGAGATGGCGATCAGGAGAGATGAGTCCCGATTGATTCGGGAGTTCCTCCGGCGTAACGACGGGGCACCCGCGATACTTCAGTCCGGGTTTACTCCTTTGGGCCTGGCTGCTTCAAATGGCGCCGTGAACGTCACCCGGCTATTACTGGAGAGTGGCGCGGAAGTGGATGCCGCGAGTAAGGATGGGGCTACTCCGCTGGAGGAAGCCTCCCTAAGAGGACTCGCATCCATTACGATGCTGTTGCTCGACCACGGCGCCAGTGTCAATCGCGTAAACAAAGACACGGGTGCGACCGCTTTGTACGTGGCAGCCTCGTTCGGGAGGGACGCGATTGTGAAGCTGCTTCTGGAGCGAGGAGCAGACCCGACGCTGTGTGGAAAGAACGCGAAGAGTGCGCTCCAGGCGGCGGTCGAGAACGGGTTCAGCGGAGTTGCAGGAATAATCCGACAAAGAACCAGTCGCGAGGGCTGCCGACAGTAGTCACACCGAGAGCCCTGGCGACACCGCGAGTACGTTGCCATCAGTTTTGTCAACCGACTCACAGCGTCAATATCCTCTACGCCAACACGGGGACGCAGGTATCTGGTCCGGCGACATGCGCCGGGGATGGCAGCGCGGGCTATCGCGCCCGGGAACCGGGTGGATGCCGGCTGGCCGGCATTCCGATTCGGGTTCCCGGTTTCCGACGACCCGGACGGAACGGCTGGAAAAGGAACTTCGGCGGTCGGACGTTATACGCCAGGTTGCCCGGCTCACTTTCTGAGTGGCGCATCATCCGGTGCGGATTCTGTCATCGATCATCTGAAATCGTCTTTTTCTGAACCTTCGCCGGTGTAGCAAGCGCAACAT
>DASZUZ010000542.1:0-6684 GCA_035547415.1 Bryobacteraceae bacterium
TTCAGGTTAAGTTCGCAATCTCGGACGCAGAAATTGGTTGCCCGGCGGGATTGGAGGACAACGTTCTGGGTGGCTACGAAGTTTAGTGCTGCCCTGAATATAGCAGAGACGCCGGCGCTATCATCGCGCAATCCTTTGCCCATCGTGCTTTCCATCTGCTTCCGGCGCGTTTCGCCCACGCCGCAATCCCGCTTGTCTGCTCCGCCGCGGGCAGGTTCTTCTTGACGAGGCGCCGCCTGAACAGGCACACTCTTTGTCATCAGGGCGGCCGCGTTCGTCTGCCATGCGCCACGGGACGCACTCCGGAGCCTCATGAAACGCGTATCCCTCACTACCTGGATTCTGATCGCCCTTGTCGCCGGAGCTGTCTTCGGCGCCGTCTTGCCCGACCCGGCAAAGCACCTGGGGATTCTCGGGACGATTTTCCTGCGCCTGATCAAGTCGATCATCGCTCCCCTCCTGTTCGGCACACTGGTCTCCGGCATCGCCGGGACCGGCAACGTGAAAACCATGGGGCGCATCGGCGGGAAGGCGATTCTTTACTTCGAGATCGTCACTACGTTCGCGCTTTTCGTCGGGCTGGGCGCGGTGAACCTGGTAAAGCCCGGGGTCGGCGTCCAACTGCAGAAAGGGACCGGTTCCGGTGTTGCCTCGGCGGCCGCGAGTCTCCCGCAAATTCTCGAACACACGTTTCCGGCCAGCATCATCGATTCCATGGCGAAAGGCGAAGTGCTCCAGATTGTCGTCTTCGCATTTATCTTCGGCGCGGCATGCGCCACCGTGGGAGTGAAGGCCCGTCCGGTGGTCGAGTTCTGCGAGTCGCTTTCGGAAGTGATGTTCCGCTACACGAACTACGTGATGTTGTTCGCGCCGTTCGGTGTCTTTGGCGCGATGGCGGCGACGATCGGTGACAAAGGGCTCGGCGTGCTGGCGAATCTCGGCAAACTCGTGTTGACGCTTTATGGGGCGCAGGCATTCTTTGTCGTTGTCGTCCTGGGCGCCGTGACGGTCATCGTCCGCATTCCGCTGCGCCGGTTCATCCACTACGTTCGCGAACCGTTCCTGCTGGCATTCTCCACGGCATCGAGCGAATCGGCTTTCCCCCTTGCGCTCGAGAACATGGAAAAGTTCGGCGTTCCCAAGCACATTGTGGCTTTCGTGCTGCCGACCGGTTACAGCTTCAATCTAGATGGATCGACGCTGTATCTTTCGATGGCGGCGATGTTCGTCGCGCAGGCCGCGGGCGTTCAGGTGCCGTTCGGGACGCAACTGGTGATGCTGCTGACTTTGATGCTGACCAGCAAGGGCGTGGCCGGCGTGCCGCGCGCATCCCTGGTCATCCTTGCCGGCACGCTCGCGACCTTTAATCTTCCGGTGGAAGGCGTCGCCGTCATCCTTGGAGTGGACACCCTGATGGATATGGCGCGCACGTCCGTCAATCTGCTGGGGAATTGCCTCGCAACCGCGGTGGTGGCCCGCTGGGAAGGCGTGGACTTGCGAATCGCCGCGGAAGAAGCGGAAGCAGAAGTGGCGGCTGCCTGATCAGCAGCGTGCGGCGGCGTGCGAGTCATCCGCGTGGTAAGAGCTCCTCACCAGCGGTCCGGCTTCCACATGCGCGTAGCCCATCTCTTTCCCGGCGATTCTGTAATCATCGAATTCGGCGGGCGGAATATAGCGCACGATCGGCAAGTGTTTCTGCGAAGGCCTCAGGTACTGGCCGAGCGTCAGTATGTCGACCTTGTGCGCGCGCAGATCCCGCATCACCTGGAGCACTTCGTCCTGCAGTTCGCCGAGCCCGAGCATCAGACCCGATTTGACGGGGGTTGCGGGACTGAGTTCCTTCGCGTAAGCCAGCATGTCGAGCGAACGCTCGTACCGGGCGCCGAGCCGCACCTGCCGGTAAAGCCGCGGGACGGTCTCGGTGTTGTGGTTCAACACGTCGGGACCGGCATCCATTACGATCTTCATCGCCGCGTGACTGCCCTGAAAGTCCGGCACCAGTACCTCGACCTTGCAACCCGGTACACGCTCGCGGATGGCGCCGATCGTGCGCGCGAAGAGTTCCGCGCCGCCGTCCTTCCGGTCATCGCGGTTCACGCTGGTCACAACGGCGTAGTCGAGACCCATGATCGCCACAGCCTCCGCTACACGGCGGGGTTCGTCGTAGTCGACGGGCAGCGGCCCGCCTTTCTGGACCGCGCAGAAACCGCAACGGCGCGTGCAGACGTTGCCCAGAATCATAAACGTCGCGGTGCGGCGGTTCCAGCATTCGCCGACGTTCGGACACGCGGCGCTTTCACAGACCGTATGCAGTTTGAGGTCGGTGATAAGGCCCTTCAATTCGCGATAATTCTGGCCCACGGGGGCAGGCGCGCGGAGCCAGTTCGGGCGCGCGGGCCCTTTCGGAGCGATCGTGACGAGCACCAGATTCAGTGTAGCGCTCGCCGCATTTCGGGCCCCGTGGCGCCGCGCAATGCGTGTGCCACAATAGTTAGGTAATCCCCATGTCCAACTCTATTTCGTCGCTTCGCGAGGAAGATGTCCGCGAACAGGAAGGCCAGAATCCGCCCGAAGCGGAAGGTTCTTTCGGCGACATTCTCAACCAGTTTGAACAGAGTCACACGCACGAAGCCCCGGGAGAGAAGGGCGTTGAAGCCACCGTTGTCGCGGTAAGCGACGACAAGGTGTTTTTTGACATCGGTCAGAAGATCGAAGGCGTGATGCCTGTCTCTGTACTGCGCGATGAGAAGGGGCTCATTGAGGTCAAGCCCGGCAACGTAGTGCAGGTGGCGGTCAATGGCCGGAATGAGGAAGGATACTATCAGCTTTCGCTGATCAGGGTCGAACGTCCGAAGGACTGGTCCGGCCTGCAGAAAGCCTTCGACGAGAAGCTTACGATTTCGGGCGTCGTCACCGCGGTAATCAAGGGCGGCCTGTCGGTGGATATCGGGGTGCGGGCATTCATGCCGGCTTCGCGCAGCGGCGCGCGCGACGTGCCGGAGATGCAGACGCTGGTCGGTCAGGAAATCGCCTGCCGGGTCATCAAACTCGATACGGAAAAAGAAGATATCGTCGTCGATCGCCGGGCGGTCCTTGAAGAAGAGCGGGCCAAAGCGAAGGAATCTCGCTTCGGCGAACTGCATGCGGGCGACGTCATTCATGGCACGGTTCGCAGCCTGCTCGACTATGGAGCGTTCATCGATGTCGGTGGGGTCGACGGCATGCTGCACGTCGCGGACATTTCACACGGCCGCGTCAACAAGCCCGCCGATGTGCTCAGCGTCGGCCAGGAAGTGGATGTCAAAATCCTCAAGGTCGATCCGGCCAAAAAGCGCATTTCTCTCGGCTTGAAGCAGCTTCAGCCCGATCCGTGGACCACGGCGGCCGACAGGTATCACGTCGGCGATCGGGTGAAGGGCTCCGTGGCGCGGGTTACCGACTTTGGCGCCTTCGTGGAACTGGAGCCCGGTCTCGACGGCCTGATCCATCTTTCAGAGATGTCGTGGTCGAAAAAGATCCGCAAGCCCGCCGATGTTGTGAAGCCGGGCGACACCGTGGACGTCGTCGTTCTCGGCGTGAATCCCGCCGACAAGCGGATCTCGCTCGGATTGAAGCAGGCGCTGGGCGATCCCTGGGATGAAGTGGAAAAGAATTACCCGGTCGGGACGATCGTCGAAGGCGCTGTCACGCAGCTCAAGCAGTTCGGCGCGTTCGTGCAGGTGACCGAGGAAGTCGAGGGCATGATCCACGTGGGCGATATCGTTCACGAGAAACGGATCAATCATCCGCAGGACGTGTTGAAAGTCGGACAAGTCGTGCGCGCCATCGTGCTTGAAAACGATCGCGAGAAGCGCCGTCTTCGTCTCGGCCTCAAGCAACTGCAGCCGACCGCGCTCGACGAATACATCGCCGAGCACAAAGAAGGCGATCAGGTTACGGGACGCATCGCCGAAGTGAATCGCAATCGCGTCACCGTGGAGCTTGGTGAAGGCGTGCAGGCGCAGTTCAGTCTCGCGGCTCCGGAGCCGAAGCAGGAGCAACGGCAGGTTGCGGTCGATCTTTCGGCGCTTTCTTCCATGCTCGCAAGTAAGTGGAAAGGCGGCGGGTCGGGCGCGGGTGCGGGCAGCGAGTCCGGTCCGAAGCGCGACGTGCCGAAGACCGGTCAGATCCGCAGCTTCCGAATTACGAAACTCGACGCCGAAAAGAAAAAGATCGAACTCGAATTAGTCGGTTAATTTCTGGCTGAGCACAGCCTCACGCCGATCAAATATATTGGTTTGCGCACGGGCATGTTCAATCTCGGATCGATTCCCGGCTTGTTTTGCGCGTCGCTCGCGCTTCAGTCGGCTGATTCATTCCAATTCCGTATCATGCCGCGGAGTTCCGGGCCAAACACAGGCCCGGCGCTCCGCGACGCAAAAGAGCCGCTCGGGTCCGGCGAGCCAGCCGTGGCCATCGGCATGATTCCCCCTGCGACTGTACAGCAGGTCCCGCGGCAGGATTGCAGCGCTGCCCGGGACGGCAGTGCGGCAACCGCGAATTCCATTTCTTTTCCCCTTTATTCCATTACTGTTCTGGAGATGATAGGCGCACATGGCAGCCACAACTGAAACACTGGCCTTTCAGGCCGAGACCAAAGAGCTTCTGCGTTTGATGATCCATTCCCTTTACACGGATAAGGACATCTTTCTTCGGGAACTGATCTCCAACGCATCCGACGCGCTGGACCGCCTTCGTTTCGAGTCGCTGACAAACCACGAACTGCTCGAAGGCAATGACAAGTTCGAGATCCGCCTGGAAGCCGACAAGACCGCGCGGACCCTGACGATCAGCGATTCCGGCGTCGGGATGAGCCGCGAAGAGGTGATCGCGCATATCGGAACGATCGCGAAATCAGGTACCGGCGAGTTGCGAAAGCGTCTGCAGGAGAAAGGCTCCGCGGCGGACGTGGCCGAACTCATCGGGCAATTCGGCGTGGGCTTCTACTCCGCCTTCATGGTTGCGGATCGGGTGAAGCTGGTCACAAAGCGGGCGGGATCTTCGACCGCGGTGCAGTGGGAGTCCGACGGGAGCGGAACGTATTCCATCAGCGAAGTCGAAAAACCGGAGCGAGGGACGGCGATTACCCTGTTTCTCAAGCCGGTTGATCCCGACAGCGGCATTGAGGATTACACGGACGACTGGCGCCTGTCGAGCATCGTCAAGAAGCATTCCGATTTCATCGGCTACCCGATCGTCACGAAGGATGAAAAAGAGGAACGCACGCTCAACTCGATGAAACCGATCTGGAAACGATCGCCTTCCGACGTGAAGCCCGAGGAATACAACGAGTTCTACAAGCACGTCTCGCACGACTGGACCGAGCCGCTGAAGACGATTCACTTCCGCGCCGAAGGCACGTTCGAATACGAGGCATTGCTTTACATCCCGGCCAAAGCGCCCTGGGATCTCTACTACATGAACGCGGAGATGGGCCTGCGATTATTCGCCCGGCGCGTCATGATCATGGAAAAGTGCGAGGATCTGCTCCCGCGCTACCTTCGTTTCATCCGCGGCGTGGTGGATGCGTCCGATCTTCCGCTGAACATCTCGCGCCAGCGGCTGCAGCAGGATCACCACATTGCGCGCATGCGCAAGCGGCTCACCACCAAAGTTCTCGACACGTTCAAAGACCTGTTCGACAAAGAGCACGACGAATACGTGAAGTTCTGGAACGAATTCGGCCGTGCTATCAAGGAAGGCGTTTCCTCGGACTTTGAGAACAAGGACAAAATCGTTCCGCTGCTGCTCTTCCAGTCGTCGAACGACCCGGAAAAGCTGACTTCTCTGCGGGACTACGTCAGCCGCATGAAGCCGGAACAGGAAGAGATCTTCTACCTCACGGGCGAATCGCGCGCGCTGATCGAGAATTCGCCGCACCTCGAGGCGGTGAAGGAGAAGGGTTACGAAGTCCTGTTCATGACGGAGCCCGTCGACGAACTCGTGCTCCAGTACGTGACGGAGTTTGAGGGAAAGAAGCTCAAGTCGGTCGGCAAGGGCGATATCCAGCTCGGGACGGAGAAAGAGAAAGAAGAAGCCAGAAAAGAGCTGGACGAAAAGAAAGAGGAGTTCCGGCCGCTGATCGAGTTTCTCGAGAAGCAGCTGGATCAGCAGGTGAAGCAGGTGCGCCTTTCGTCGCGTCTTACGAATTCACCGGCGTGTCTCGTCGTGGAAGATCACGACTACAGTCCCATGCTCGAAAGGGCTCTCGGCAAGGCGCAGGGCGACGCGCCGAAGCAGAAGCGCGTTCTCGAACTCAACCCGAAACACCCGTTGATTTCGCGTATGCGCGAACGGCAGTCTTCCGCGCCTGACGATCCGCTTCTCGGTAATGCGGCGGAGGTGCTGGTCGGCCTGGCGCTCCTGTCCGAAGGATCGGAGTTGCCGGATCCGGCGCGCTTCAACCGGGCGGCAACCGATGTTCTGGGCCGCGTCGTGTGAAGCGTTAATTCTCAGGCCCACCTTCGATACTCGTATGAATGCGCCCGGAATCTGCCGATTCCGGGCGTTTCATTTTATGCGGGATTTACCGGGATTTCTATAGACTCAGGGCAGCATGTTCTGGGTTCTCGTCGGGGGAGTTGTCCTGGTGCTTCTGATTTTAGGCGTACTTTTCTATCTCGGCGTATCGGAGCGGCAGCGTCC
>DASZUZ010000543.1:0-3495 GCA_035547415.1 Bryobacteraceae bacterium
GGAGTACGTCATCGACGCGCTCGTGTCGAGCAGAATCAGGAGCTGGGAATTCGTTTCGCCTTTGAACCGTTTGAGAGAGATGCGCTCGGTTCGGGCGTACACGTTCCAGTCGACATGCCGAAGATCGTCGCCTTCGACGTACTGACGGTATTCGGCGAACTCCTGGCTGAATCCAAACGTCGGTGACCGATGCAGGCCGGCCACGAACCCGTCAACCACGGTTTTCGCGACGAGGTCAAGCGACGAGATGGAGGCGAGGACCGCGGGGTCAAGGAATCGCTGGAGCATTTCAATAAGAATCTTCCGGGTTCATGGCGCGGATCGCGGGCAGGCACTCTCGCCTGCCCGATTCCTTATTCCCTCGGGGCTGGCTTCGCCTGCAGAATTTGCCGCAGCACGTCATCCGAACTCAGTCGGTCCGATTCCGCGTGGAAATTCAACAGAATGCGGTGCCGCAGGATCGGGATATACAACTCCCGCACATCCTCGAAGCTCACGTGATAGCGGCCCTTCATCAGCGCTCTCGCTTTGGCTGCCAGCACCAGAAACTGCGCGGCGCGGACGCTGCCTCCGTAATTGACGTATTTCTTTACGACCTCCGGCGAACTCGGATCCTTCATGCGGGTTGCTCTCACCAGCTCAATGGCATGCCGTGCCACCGTTTCCGCGATGGGCGTCATGCGGACGAGCTGCTGAAAATCGAGCAGTTCCTCCGCGTTCGTAATCGGATCGGCCTTCGCGACGTGAGTCGTCGTAGTGAGATCGACCACCTGCAGTTCCTGATCCGCGGACAGATAGTCCAGCATGATGTTGAACAGGAAGCGGTCGAGCTGCGCTTCCGGCAGCGGATACGTACCTTCGAGTTCGATCGGGTTCTGCGTTGCCAGCACGAAAAACGGCGACGGCAACTTATAGTGGTGCCCACGTACCGTGCAGGCCCGTTCCTGCATCGCCTCGAGCAGCGCCGACTGCGTCTTCGGCGGCGTGCGGTTGATCTCGTCCGCGAGCAGCACATTCGCGAAGATCGGCCCCTGAACAAATGTCCACGTCCGGTGCCCCGTGGTGGGATCTTCCTCGATGATGTCCGTGCCGGTAATGTCCGTGGGCATCAGATCGGGAGTGAACTGAATGCGTTTGAACGCGAGGCCCAGGACTTCCGCCATGGTTCGAACGAGCAAGGTCTTCGCCGTACCCGGTAAGCCGGTGATCAGGCAGTGGCCGCCGACGAAGAGTCCGATGCGCACCTGTTCGATCACTTCGTCCTGGCCAACGATCACGCGGCGCACCTGCCGGACGATCTCGGAATCAACTTCGCGGAAACGTGTGATCCGGGACTTCAAAACATCCGGTTCGATTTGAGGGGTCACGATTGTGGACATGAGCTTTACTTTTTTGCGCCGTCGCCGCTCAGTTCGAGCAGCAGTTTCTGCGCGGGCCGGAAATCCGGAGCCGCTTCGAGCGCTGTAAGGGCTTCCTCTCTGGCCTTGTCTTTCTGGCCGTGGGCGTTGTACGCCTTAGCAAGATTGTAATGGCTGCCCGCCGTATCGATCGGGTGGAGCGCTACGAGCGATTCGTATTCCCGGATCGCCAGCGCGTCATTCCCTGTCTTCAGGTACAGCGAGCCGAGTTTTTCGTGCAGATCCTGATCGAGCGGATTGACGAAGTTCAGACGCTCCAGTGCGGCTTCGGCTTCCTTCGGCTTCGCGTTCTCTTCGAGCAGTTTCGCGTATCCCTTGACGGCCGCTGCATCACGTCCGCCCTGCTTTGAATACTTCGCGTATTCGTCCATCGCGCAGGCCTTGTCTCCTTTGGCGAGGCAGGCTTTAGCGACGACTTCGTAGGCATTCCCGGTTTCGACGTAATCCGGATAGAGCAGCTCGAGTGCGCGGCCCTTCTCGATCAATTCATCCTTGTTCGCCTCGGGATTTCTTGCCAGCTTGTTCAGTTCGCCAAGCCCTTTCGTCCATCCCTCGAAATTGCTGACGGTCTTGCCCGTCTCTTTATTGATCTCGGCGAGAAAATCCTTATCGAACGCCGCGGGGTCCATCTTCAGCTGTTCCCGGATCACATCGATGGTGGGCCGGTTCTTCGCGAACTCCCGAGCCATATCCAGAAGCTTTGACTCGCCCCATCGCTCCGCGATGTAATCGCACATCTTGCCGGCCTCGTAATACGAGACGATGACCTGCGCCGGATACTCCGGATGCACGAAGCCCCGGTCGATCTGTGAAACCGGAAGCAGCTTCTTGTCGCGAATCGCCGTGATGATTTCCGGGGTAATGCGGTCGCCCCAATCGGGCGTTGTGGCGGTTTCCTCGTGGACCGCGAGCCCTTCGGTAAACCAGCGGGGAACGCGGTCGTTGGTCAGCTTCAGGATGTAGACGTGGCTCATCTCGTGCCGCAACGTGCTTGCCCAGTGAAACTGTCCTGGCGGGCGGCCGGATGGGCTGTCCATCGCGACGACCGTATCGAACGTAACGCCCAAAGCGCCGAGCCCCGGAAGCCCCAGCGTGCGAACCGCGAAATCCTCGTGGTTCGGATAAACCTCAACCTGCACCGGTTCTTTCAGCTTGTACTGATACTTCTTTTCAAACAGCGCAATGTTGAACTTCATCGCCGCTTCGAAATAGGGGTGCAGAGCTTCAGCCTCTTTACTGTTGAGCTTCAGGATCGTCGTCGGGGTCGTGAACGTCTTGAAGTCTTTATACGTATCGAGCAGCTTGAGCGAGTTGCGCGTGGCGGCGTCGCTGGTGTGATCGTTGTTGTAGGCGAGTTCCAGTTCCTTGTACGCTTCGGAATTCCGGCCCAGCCGCATGAGATTCACGCCCAGTTGCGAGTGGGCGGACCAGAGGTCGGGAGTTGCCTCGATCGCCTTCCGGTAATAGACGATTCCATCTTCGTAGCGCCGGTTGATCACGAAGAAATGCGCGATCGTTTCGTACCCCTTACCGCGATTGCCGATCTTCGCCACCCACGGCGATTCTTTGTCGGCCAGCAGATCCATCGAGGCATGGATGGCGATCGCGTCAACGGCGTTAGGGTCGATCGCAAGCGCCGCATCGGCTTCCGTAGTCGCCTTTTTCTGATCGTCATCCTCCAGAGCAACGCGCGATTTCAGTTCGTGCGCTTCGGCGAGTTTCGGATTGATCTCCAGAGCCTTGTCGGCGGCCTCATTGGCCTTCGCGCTGAAATCCTCCGCGTAAACACGGGCCAGCCCGAGATAGGCGTAGGCGTTTTTCGGATCGAGCTCGAGCGCTTCCTGATAAAGCTTCGCGGCCTCATCCGCCTGATAGCGGGCAAAGAACAGATCGCCCCAGCGCACGCGATAAGCAGCGTTTTTGGGATATGCCTTGACCAGTACCTGAAAGGCGGTAGTCGCTCCCAGGTAGTTATGCGCGCGCCCCAGAGCCTCCGCCTGCTGGATGCTCTGACCTGGAAGTACAAAGGGAAAGACCAGGCAGGCAAACGCGCCCGCCCAAAATCGGGAGGTCACTT
>DASZUZ010000544.1:0-4074 GCA_035547415.1 Bryobacteraceae bacterium
TCCCGTACAGCCGAATCCCTGGGCGCTTCGGTTTGAAACGAGGGCGAGAGAACTGCTCGTGAGCGGCGAACACGCCCCGTTGATCGATTACGAGAAGCTCGGGCGTGACGCGATGCTGTCGGTCCCCACGCCCGATCACTACCTCCCGCTGCTCTATGTCATCGGTGCGTCGACTGGAAAGGAACCCCTTGCCTTTCCGGTCGAAGGAATCGACGGCGGATCGATTTCGATGCTCGCCGTTCAGGTGGGCTGAGTTGCGCGCCGGCCCTGTCGCGTCAGCACGGGGCGTGTTTACGGAAAGCGGGAAAACGAATTTTGCTGGTAGATCGACCAGCGCGCCGATCTGTAAATGCAATGAAATTGGGCAAATACCTTTTCGAGGTAGAGGTACCGGTCGGGGTAGCCCCGTTTTAACTGATGAAGGTATTCAGGGAGTTCCTGCTGCAGGACGATGAACTCCGGCATGCGGCGAAAACGGAGACCAACATCGTGGTAAGCGTTTCTTTCGAAGCCGTAGCTGAATCCCCAGGAAATAGGCTCCGAGACCAGATCCGCGGGATCGGCTCTGTGGCTCAGGAACTGTGCGGCCGCCAGATCCTCCCGGTGATACTCGTCAAGCCTGACGTCGTCCAGAGCTTTCGCGACTCCCGTCGCCGCGACGAGAAGAAAAAGCGTCGTGACGATCCATCCGGATCGTCGGTGAGTCTTCCACGCCTCGAGGATGATCCTCGCGGCCAGAATTGCGTAGAACGGGCTCACATACGCCATGTATGAAGGGAACTTCGAGGGCTCGAGCAATGCAAAGTAGCCGGCCAGAAGAGCGGTCTGGCCGATCAGCAGTGGTGTCGCTCCCTTGCGGGCCCGCGGCCACAAGACAACGCCGCCCAGCGACATGATGTAGGAGACTGCGCACAGCACATTGGGCAAGTGGAATCGATGTAAGGTCGCTCCGTGCAGATAGCGAATGCGAAGCTCATGCCATGCGCAGGCGGCCACGGCCTTAATTCCATACACAGGTCTATGGGCGTGATTGAAGTTTTCCATCAGCTGAATCCGTGCGTCGTCGGGGTCCAGTCGGTAATACGAGTACCACGCCGCGAATCCGGCGGCGAGGGGTGCGAGAGCCAGCATGATATGGACCGGGCGAATCCGCGCATGATCAAAGTAGAGGATGACCATCGCCAGACAGCCGGTGAACAGAATCGCGACCGGATGGGTCAACCCGGCAAGAACCATCAAAGTGGAACTCGAGAGGATCGCCAGGTTCAGACTTTGGCGCCGCAATGAGAGATAGGCTGCTTGCGCCAGCAATGCGAAGGAAAACGTCATCATGTCGCCGCGCGCGCATGTCGCCGCGGCCAGATAGTTGTAATCGAGCGCGACCAGCGCGGTGGACAGGAGAGCATGATTTCTGGAACTCGTGACCTGGAGAACCACGACGTACACGGCCATGAGCGCAAGCAGGGCGAAAAACATGGAAGGCGCGCGCGCCGCGAGAAGCGAGCACCCGGCCAGTTTGAAAATGGACGCCACAAAAAGAATTCCTGCGGGCAACGTGTTGAACGTGTAGCGCGCAACATTCGGCCAACGTGGATTCTCGACGATTGTCGTTCCCATATAGCCATGGGTCGTGAGGTTATAGGCCGGATTGGCGACCAGTGCCTCGTCCCCGGTTGGCGGCGAAGTCATGGAGCGCGCCGAGAGCAGAACAACGTAGCCGATAAGGCATGCAATCAGGGCCAATTTTCTCCAATTGGCCGGGATTCCGAGAAAGCCAATCTTTTCCGTGGAATCGCGGGATTCCTCTGTGGGCATTTTTGTGTGCCCGAAAGCGTATCAACAAGATGTGATATTTGTCACGTAGGAAGAAATCCCTATGAACCCTCCGGACGATTTCGAGGCCGTGAGCGGACAGGGTCAGACCCGAGGGTATTTCGCGCAGTCGCTCCAATCGGCAGGGTCGCCGGCGGGGCTCCAGAACGCTGCGGAAATAAACGGAAATCCTGTCCTGGTTTGACGGAAGAACTTGATTGACGAGGGTCTCGAGCGCCGCCTCCGTCTACCGCCGCAGCACGCTCCAGCCCGGATCGAGCACAGCCTTTGCCGTCGGCGAGGACACATTCACGGTGAACGCCACCGGGTCCGAACCGGTCCGCACCTGCTGTACGACGGATTTCCCGCGACCTTTCTGAATTTCTACCGGCACACCGATGCTGAAGTCGTCCGGCACGTCCGACTGCGTGACCGTTCCAGTCAGCCTGTAAGCGCCCGGCTTTCCTTTGACCGAAAACGTCAGTTTCAGCGTTGGCACGCCCGTTCCGTACACCCACTGGTCAAAGAAATTCTCGAGCTTCGGATCCGCGGATCCGGGTGGCAGGTACTCCGCGCAGAGAGTGCGAAATGCTTCGGTGTCGAGAGCCTTCCACTCGTACCGATGGCGCAGTTCCCCCAGCATTTTCAGAAACTGTTCATCGCCCATCCGGCGGCGCAGCATGTGGATCACCCAACTGCCTTTGCCGTACATCACCGCGGAGGAGGCATTCGGATTGTTGGAGCCCTCCAGTCGCCGCCCTTGCACGACCGGCCCTTCCGATTCCGCTGTTTCTCCGTCCGGTCCCCTCTCGAATAAGGCCTTCCGGTAGCTTTCCAGCGCGATTTCCGAAGCCCGGGCCCCGATCTTCGTTTCCATGTACATCACCGCCGAATAGTTGGCGAGCGCCTCCATCAGCCATTCGTGATGGTATGAGCCGGACGTGACGATATTGCCCCACCACTGGTGCGCCACTTCATGCGCCACCAGAAGATCGCGGAAAAAACCCTGGTCTTTGCCGGTTCCGCTATCGGGAATCAAATAATTCACCGTCGGCAGGTAGATCATCCCGGCGAAGCCTTGCCCGAAGCGGCCCGGAACGGGCGAGACCTCGATGTGACGAATCGGCGGATCGCCGAACTTTCCGCGATAAAAAGCCGCCGCGTCCTCGACTTCCTCCGCAATACGTGTTAACTGCCCCGCCGGACTCGGTGCGGGAGGGGGCGTCACTTTATCTGCTTCGGTACTCACGCCGGGCGGAACGCGCCTGCGCGCGCGAGCCAGATCCGGGATCGCCGGCAGTGGCTCCGCCGCGCGCGGCCGCAAGGCGTCCTCCACCTGTCTGTTGGCTACGGCCTCCACTGTGATTCCATTCCGTTCGATGGACTTTCGCAGATACTTTCCCAGATTGAATCCGAGCAGGCGGACGCGGCCTGCCGGAACGCGTCGTGTTATGTGGACATCCCCTTCCATGCGATCTTCGGTCACTTTCCCGGCCGCCACCAGATCAAACGAATTCGGATACCGGTACGTCACGTCATACGTGGCGAATTGCAGTCCACGCCCCGGATACCACGTTCCCCGTGCGCTCACGAAATAGACGTCATGACCCGCCTCGCGCACCACGCGCCCTTCGTGGGCGATCTCGACATCGTGTTCGGAACCCGGCTCGAGGGGCGTCGCAGGAATCACCAGGAGCAATTCGTTGCCGCTGTTCTGCACGAGTCCATTGCGCACCGAGTCCCGCTCGTATGCTTCCGCGGGAACCCCATCCACTTTTACCGAAGTCGCGCGCATCTGACCGGAAAGATCGAAGGCCAGCAGGTTGCGCGATTCCGCGGTCGCGCGGATGTGGACGCGCGTCATGCATCGCATCATGAGCGACGAATCGAGACTCGCATCAATGCGATAGCTCAGGATTTCTTCTTCCGGCTTCGGCGGCGGCAGTCCGCGATAGCTGTGGCTGGGAAAACTGGTCCACGTATCCCACCACGTCACGCCATTATGCTCCGTGATCTGGCCGGCGACGAGTTGCTCGTATCCGCGCGAGTCGTAGAGGACATCGAAATTTCCCAGTTTGTTGCCCCGGATCACGGCTTCGAAAAAGCCGCCCTTCTGGCCCGGAGTCAGCAGGTCCAGAACGATCCGCGATTCGAAGCTCGTCATCAGATTGGAGACGATCTGGCTCCAGCGCTCCACCATCAGAGCGCCGATATCCGGCGCTTTCCGCGCGCCGTCCGCCTGTAGTTTTTGCCGGAGCGAGC
>DASZUZ010000545.1:0-9582 GCA_035547415.1 Bryobacteraceae bacterium
TCTGGATATCTTTGTTCCAATGGTCATGAATCTTCCGAGCCCGATTTCTGCTCGGTCTGCGGCGTAAAAGTGCGGCAATCAGCCGACTCTCCGGGAACGTGCCCGGATTGCGGCGCCGCGCGCGAAGCGGCCGACTCGGTCTTCTGTCAGGACTGTGGCCGCAACTTCGAAAGCGGCGCTCCGGGTGAAGCGCGTCCGGTCTGGGAGATCGAGATTACCGTCGATCCTACCCTCAAGGCGGCCGAAAGTCCCGATCCTCCCGCGAGCTTCGCGCCGATTCAGTTGAGAGTCGCAGCGGAAAGCAGTCTGATCGGCCGGCGCAGCGATAAACGCGGCATCCTGCCCGAGATCGCGCTGGATTTCGACGACGCCGTCTCGCACCGGCACGCACTGCTCAACCGCGCGCCGGACGGCTCGCTCGTGCTGCGCGACGTCGGATCCGCCAACGGCACGCGGCTCAACGACGCGGAACTCGAGCCGCTTACGGACATGCCGCTGAAAGACGGCGATCAGTTCACGGTCGGGCACTGGACACGCATCAGGGTCAGGGCCGTCGTATGACCGCGGCGCGGATGCAGCCGGTCGTCAGTCCGGACCTGCCGGCGCCCTGGACTACCCCGCAGATTCTGAGAGCCAGTCTGGCGGCGGTATTTGTTTCGTGCCTGCTGGTGATGCTCGCGGCGCTCTGGGGTGCGCGCAGCCATCGTCAGGCGATCCGGACAGTGGGCCGTGAAGCCGCTCCTGCCATCATTGCGGCGCAGCATATCGAGGCGGCGCTGGCCGATATGGACGCCAACGCGGCGGACGAGATGCTGCAACCCGGCGGCGCGACGCAACTCGACAAGCGCCGCGAGGAAGCCGCGGATGCGATCATCGGCGCCGCCGGAAACCCCGTATTCGGGGATGCCGAACGAAAGGCCGTCCGGACTCTCGCCGCCGGGGTCAGTGTCTACAGCGCGGAGGTCCAGGAAGCGCGTGACCTGCGGACCGTTTCCGGCAAGCGCGCTCTCGACGCGTACCGGCGGGCCATGGAGTATATGGATTCGACGCTCCTGCCGGCGGCGGCGCAACTCGATCGGGCCGGACGCGAGGCCATCGACCGCGCTTACGGCGCGCGGAAGGGGGCATCGGCGCGCGCGCTGTTCCTGCTGATTGCGTCCGGACTGATGCTGGGCTTTGCTCTGTTCGCTCTCCAGGTATTCCTGGCGCGGCGGATGCGCCGCATCCTCAATCCGCTGATCGCGCTTGCCACCCTGACGGGGTTCATCTTCGTGTCGTATGCGGCGCGGTCTTTCGTGAACGCCGGTCACGATCTCAGTGTGGCCAAAGAGGACGCGTTCGAATCGATGCGCGCGTTCTGGCTCACCCGGTCCGTGGCCAGCGCCGCCGAAAGCGATGAGAGCCGCTATCTTCTGGACCCGGAGCACTCCGGCGCGGATGAACGGGCGTTTACCGGCAAGACCGACCGGATCGCGCGGTTGCCCGAGACGGCGCCCCGGGCCGAGATCCTCCGCGATCTGAGCGAAGGGCCCAACAGCGCGAAACGGGTGAACGGCTTCACCGGCTATCTGGCGGACGAACTCGCCAATGTGAGTTTCGCGGGCGAGCGTGAAGCCGCGGTGGACGCGCTCGCGAGCTACCTCGATTATCTGGATACGGACAAACGGATTCGGAAACTCGAACAGTCGGGTCAGCACCAGGCCGCTGTGGCGTTGTACGCCGGGACGGCGCAGGGACAGTCGCGGTGGGCTTTCAACCGCTTCGATGCGGCGCTCGGGCGGGGAATCGAAATCGATCGGCGCGCCTTCGATCAGGCGGTGGAAGACGGATTCCGGGATGTATCGGGTTTCGAGATTACGGCTCCGCTCGCCGCTGCTGCGATCGCCGGGCTGACCGCGCTCGGGTTGCGTCAGAGACTTCGCGAATATTCGTTATGACTTCCGGAAGAACCACAGCCAGAAGTACTGCGAACCGGCGCCATTCCGGTAGCGCGGCTCAAAGCCACAGCTCTCCGCCATCTGCACCGCGTCGGCATCCGAAAAAGCGCTGCCAAGCCAGGTGTCTTCGGGCATCGCGTCCATCCCTTCGCCGCCTTGCACCTGAAATTTGAAGAGCCCGCCGGGGCGCAGCAGGCGCGCGACCTCCCGGACATAGCTGTAAATCACCTCGCGGCTCGGGATGTGTTGAAAAACGATATACGAGAAGGCGAAATCGACCTGAATATCTCCCAGGATCTTCAGGTCCGCGCCGCTGTTCTGAAAAACATGCGCATTCGGCCGGTCCCGGAGCGCCTCGCGCGCCTGCCGGACCATCTCCCCGCTGATATCGACTGCGTAGACCTGCCCGAAGACTTCCGAGAGAGCGCGGGTGATGCGGCCCGACCCGCACCCGATCTCGAGGACTTTCATCTGCTTCGGGTTCTTCCCCTGGCAGATGTTTCCCATGTCGGTCAGAATCTCGCGCCGGACATTTTCGCGGCCGGATTCGAAATATTCGTCATCGTTCCATTCGGTTTGGGCCGTTGCCACGTAGTGCCGCGCGTTCTCGCGGGCACGTTCGTCCCACTCACGACGCATCTTCTCAACCAGTGCTTCATTCGGGGCTGGATCAAACGCGGGGGTCATCTGTTATATTGAAATTGTTCAGCGCAAGTGGGCGGATAGCTCAGCTGGGAGAGCACCGCGTTCGCAACGCGGGGGTCGAGGGTTCGAATCCCTTTCCGTCCACCAATCCACTTACAAATTATTAAAAAAGAGAGAGTTGCTCGCTACTGGGGAGTTGCTTTCGCGCGGGTGTTTTCGCACGCCGGTCATCGAAAACCGTTCGGCCGCCGACGGAATGCGAGATTGCTTTCTCGTGGGCGAGAACCTGTTCGAAATCCGCCTCGGGCCGGTAGTTTTTCTCTACCGCCCGCACCATCTGGTCGAGCCGTCTCAGACCGTCCAGCTTCTCGGTATCGCCGAGTTTCGCGGCATCGAGTCCTCGCCGTAGCACGCCGAGCGATTCATCGTAGGTTTTCAGCGGAACCGGGAAAGGATGCCCGTCTTTGCCGCCCAGCGCGAAGGAAAAACGCGCGGGGTCGCTGAAACGGGTCGGCGTGCCGTGGATGACTTCGGCGACGAGCGACAGCGTTTGTAATGTTCGCGGTCCCAGTTTTTCGGTCAGCAGCAGCGATGCGAAATCCCGCAGTTCGCGCTCGTAGCTGACGGCAAGAACCGCGCCCAGTCGCTCCAGATCCACGTCGCGGACCCGCACGTCGTGGTGCGCGGGCATCGCGAGTTTTCGGACTTCCCGGAGCGTCGTCTCCGGGTCCTGGCGGGCGATCTCCATCAGCGCGGACTGCGCCGGAAGCGCGCGGTGATCCACGAGGTTGAGAATCACGCCCTCGTGCCTGCCTACGATGCCGGTGTGGGGCTCGCACGTGAAGTCCCGAACCGATGGCGAGTGCCAGTGATAGCGCCGCGCCAGTCCGTTCGCGTCGTTCATTCCCTGCTGGACAACCGCCCAGTCTCCGGACTTCGTGACGATGAACGAATGCAGATAAAGCTGAAAGCCGTCGCCAATGGCGTTGTTGTCGATCTTCGCCGTGAGACGGCTGCTGCGCACGAGGGCATCGCCCGCGATTCCCGTTTTGTCCGCGATTTCCAGCAGTTCGCCGGGTGTGCGCCGCGACTGTTTGCCGCGCCCGCCGCAAACGTAAATGCCTAACTCGTGCGCGCGGGGATTGAGGCCGCGCTTCAGAGCGCCGAGGACGGAAGTCGTGATGCCGGACGAGTGCCAGTCCATTCCCATCACCGAGCCGAGCGCCTGAAACCAGAAGGGATCGCTGATGCGCGAGAGGAACTCCGCCGTTCCGTAGTGATGGACGATGGCCTCGACAATGGCCGTCCCGAGCTTCTGCATCCGCTCGGCGAGCCAGAGGGGCACGCGCCCGCCATGTAAAGGAAGATCGGCGAAGCCGGACCGCTTCATCTGTCTCAAATTGTAGCGATCCGTTGTAAACTTGGCAGTTTATATGCGCCGAATCGCTCTCAGCCTGTTCGCTGCCAGTGTCATCTCGCCGGCCTTCGCCGCCGGAAATCTTTCGGGCAACTGGCAGTTCGATGGTGACGTCGACGGACACCCGGTGGTGATGTCCTGCGCGCTCGTGCAGGACGGAACGAAGGTGACCGGGAAGTGCAAATCCACCGAACTCGGCGAGTGGACGATCTCGGGAGAGGTGAATGACCAGAAGGTTACGCTCACTTACTCCGTCAACTACCAGGGCACGGACTACACGCTGAACTACGCGGGAACGATCGATTCCTCCGCGGCGAGCCTGAACGGCCAGATCGACGTGGGCGGCGCGAGCGGCGTATTTACCGCGAAGAAAGAATAAGCTCCTTTTATCAATGAAAACCGCTTTTTTGTTTCCCGGACAGGGCTCTCAGTTCGCCGGCATGGGCCGGTCTCTGGCCGAAAATTTCCCGGCCGCGCGCGAGCGATTCGAACAGGCCGATGAGGCGCTCGGATTCGCGCTCTCAAAGCTCTGTTTCGAAGGCCCCGAAGAAGATCTCAGGCTGACCGAGAACACGCAGCCGGCGCTGCTGGCCGTGTCGGTCGCCGCATGGTCGGTTCTGCGCGCCGAGGTGGGCGAACCGGATTACGTCGCCGGGCACAGCCTGGGCGAGTATTCCGCGCTGGTGGCCGCGGGCTCTCTCGATTTTGCCGACGCGCTCCGGCTGGTCCGCAAGCGCGGACGCTATATGCAGGAGGCTGTCCCGGCCGGGGTCGGCGCCATGGCTGCGCTGCTGAAGTTGCCCGAGGGAAAGCTCGACGAAATTCTCGCGGAAGCCGCGCAGGGCGAAGTAGTCACGGCGGCCAATCTCAATTCGCCGGATCAGATCGTCATCGCGGGGAACAAGGGCGCCGTCGAGCGCGCCATGGAACTCGCCAAAGCCGCCGGCGCGAAGCGCGCCGTGCCGCTGCCTGTCAGCGCGCCATTCCACTGCCCGTTGATGAAGCCCGCGCAGGAGCGATTGAAGGCCGATCTCGACAGCACGAACTTCGCGGACCTCTCCGTGCCGTTGATCAATAACTGGCAGGCGAGGGAAGTCCGGACGGGCGCCGAAGCGCGCGAAGGTTTGTACCAGCAGGTCCCGAATCCCGTTCGCTGGATCGATTCGATGAAGGCTCTCGCCGAGTCCGGCGTGGAGCGCTGGTTCGAAGCGGGCGCGGGTTCCGTCCTCTCGGGTCTGCTCAGAACGATAGTGCCCGGCGCAAAATGTACCTCTTTCGGGGATGCGAAGGATATCGAGAAGTTGAAGTAGGGTCGGCTTCCGTACCCTCCCGCACCGCAACGGTCCGGCAAAAGTTGTGTGGGCTTTTGTTCGGGCGAGCCCGCTTCATACCATGAATGCATGGAAACATTCGCAGCGTCCTTTGTTCAGTTCGAGGGGCTCGAAGTCGATGGGAAGTACGTGGCCGGACCGCGCATCGCGGAAGGGGAACGGCATGCCGTCTGCGAAACCTTATACCAGGAAAAACCTGCAGTCATCAAATTCATCCTTCCTGAATCCCCCGCGGCCGCTTCGTCGCTTCTCGAACACCTCGCGGCCGCCCGCGAGCTTCGGCATCCCAATCTGATCACGATCCATGACTTCGGCAGCGTCACCGTGCAGGACGCTCATCTGGTCTATGTGGTGATGGAACGCGCCGACGAAAATCTCGCGGGCGTGCTGCAGGGCCGCACGCTCGACCAGGAAGAACTGCGGCAGCTCTTCGCCGGAGCGATTCCCGCTCTCGAATTTTTGCACGGCCGGGGCTACGTGCATTCGAGAATCCGGCCGTCCAACATCCTCGCCTGCGGCGACTCGCTCAAACTGAGCGCGGACCGGCTCCGGCAAGCGGGAACAGCGACCGGATTCGCCGAGCCCGCCGGCCTTCACGATGCGCCGGAAACCGCGAAAGGACAATTCGGTCCGGCCGCGGACGTGTGGTCGCTGGCCGTCCTCACGCTCGAATCGCTGACGGGATCGCCGCTCGAAAGCAGCGTGGGTCAGTTGAATTCGCCCTTCCGCCAGATTGTGGAAGGCGGAATGAATCGCGATCCGGAGCGGCGCTGGACTCTGGGGCAGATCAAAAATGCGCTGAATCCGCCCGCGGCGGCGGCCGCGGAGCCCCGGCCTCAACCGGAGCCGGTCCGCTATCTGGTCGAGGAAACGGCGCAACAGCCGAAGTATCGGAAGCTGGCGGCGTATGCGATCGGTGGGGTTCTCGTGGCAACGGCCCTCTGTATCCTGCTGATTCGCGGCGCGTCTCATCCACCGATCCCCCAGGCCCCCGTGCCCGCGCCGGTGGCATCGACACCGCTGCCGGCTCCGGTTGCCGCGGCTCCTGAACCGGCAAAACCAAGTCCCGTGGCGGGGCCCACCGGTACTTCCGTGCAGCCGGGATGGGCGATTATTGCCGCGGCGTATAACCGGCAGGGCGCCGCCGAAAAGCGCGCCGCGGAGATTCGCCAGAAGCACCCCGGGCTGAATGCGCACGCCTCTGCCGCGGATCCGGAAGGACATCGCTTCGTCGTGCTGCTCGGCTCCGGCCTGACCGAACCGGAGGCGAAAAAACAACTGGCGGACGCGCGGCGCGCCGGCGCGCCCCGCGATTCCTACATCACGCGGTTCCGGTAAAAGGCCATGCGACAATGCAAGCAGTCACTTGCATTGTTGACACATGGCAGGCGAACCGGATTCCCCCAAACCTGAACACGCGAAGTCCGCGGCGCCTGTCTGGCGGCCTCGTTATAACCCGTGGATTGTTGCGCTTACGGTGACGCTGGCCACGTTCATGGAGGTGCTCGACACCTCCATCGCCAACGTCGCGCTGCCGCACATCGCCGGCGGGCTTTCGGCCAGCCAGGACGAATCCACCTGGGTGCTGACGAGCTACCTGGTTTCGAACGCCATTGTTCTGCCCGTCAGCGCCTGGCTTTCCGTGCTGGTGGGCCGCAAGCGCTTCTATATGAGCTGCGTGGCGCTGTTCACGATGAGTTCGTTCCTCTGCGGGTTCGCGCCGACCCTTGGAATGCTGGTCTTCTTCCGCGTCGTTCAGGGGCTCGGCGGCGGAGGACTCGCCACCAGCGAGCAGGCCATTCTCGCCGACACGTTCTCGCTCGAAAAGCGAGGCATGGCTTTCGCCGTGTACGGGATGGCGGTCGTAATGGCTCCCGCCATCGGTCCGACGCTCGGCGGCTGGATCACCGATAACTACAGCTGGCGATGGATTTTCTACATCAACGTCCCGGTAGGGCTTCTGTCGCTCTGGCTGACGCAGCGGATCGTGGAAGACCCGCCGTACATCGAGAACGAACGCCGGAAGATGCTGAAGAATCCGATCGACTACATTGGACTCGGATTGATTACGGTCGGCATCGGTTGCCTGCAGGTCGTGCTGGATAAAGGCCAGGAAGAAGACTGGTTTTCATCGCGCATGATCGTCAGCATGAGCGTGATTGCGGCCGTGACGCTCGTGTGGTTCGTGATCAACGAGTGGAAGCACCGCAATCCGATTCTCGACGTGCAGTTGCTGCGGCAGCGGAACTTCGCCACCGCCGCCTTCATGATGTTTGTGCTCGGCATGGTCCTGTTCGGAACCACCGTGCTGATCCCGCAGTTCCTGCAGGTGCAGCTCGGCTACACCGCCGAACAGGCAGGCAAGGCGCTGTCCGCCGGCGCCATCGTGCTGGTGTTCATGATGCCGATCGTCGGGCAACTGGTGTCGCGCGTGGATCCCCGGTTGCTGGTGGCGACCGGATTTCTGGCCACGGCGATCGCGCTCTATCACATGACGGTGATCAATCTCGGGATCGATTTCAAAACGGCGGCCATGATGCGCGTCTATCAGACCGTCGGGCTGGCTTTTATTTTCATCCCGATCAACACGCTGTCTTACGTCGGGATGCCGCCTACCAAGAGCAACCAGATTTCCGGCATTACCAACCTGGCGCGAAACATCGGCGGCAGCATCGGCATCTCGCTCCTGAGCACGTTTCTGCTGCGTCTCTCGCAGCGGCATCAGGTCTATATGTCGAGTCACACGTCGGCCGGTAACCCGATCTTCCAGCAGCGCGTAGCCGGGCTGACGCAAACGTTTTCGAGCCAGGGGGTGCCGCCGGATCAGGCGTCGGCCCGCGCCTACGCGATGATCGCGCGGATGATCTCGGGCCAGGCGACGACGCTGGCATATATCGACATCATCTCGACGATGGCGATCGCCGTGGCATGTCTCGCGCCGCTGGTATTCATCATGAAGCGCCCGAGGAAGGGCGCC
Organism: Bryobacteraceae bacterium; assembly: GCA_035547415.1. Classification (GTDB taxonomy): domain Bacteria; phylum Acidobacteriota; class Terriglobia; order Bryobacterales; family Bryobacteraceae; genus BOG-234. The sequence goes on from DASZUZ010000545.1 coordinate 8,308, forward strand.
CGCGCCGCCGCGGCCCATTAGATCGGCCCGATCCGCCGTATCCAGGATAATGGCGCTTATGCGCCTGCTGGTGTCCGCCGTCTTTTTCACTGCCGTTCTGCTCGCCGCCGATGAGCCGGGTGGCGGTCCGCGCCTTTCGAACATCCGTCAGCTCACATCGGGCGGCGAGAACGCCGAAGCCTACTGGTCGCCGGATGGCAGGCGCCTGATCTTTCAGTCGACGCGCGGCGAGTCGAAATGCGATCAGATCTACATCATGAATGCGGACGGGTCGGATCAGCATATGGTCTCGACCGGCAAAGGTCGGACGACGTGCGCGTACTTCACGCCGGATAACAAACACATCCTCTATGCGTCCACGCATCTGGCTTCGCCCGCGTGCCCGCCGGAGGCGGATCGCAGCAAGGGCTACGTGTGGGCGGTCTATCCGAGCTATGACATCTTCGAGGCCAACGACGACGGAACGGGGCTGAAGCGGCTTACCAGTGCCGACGGCTATGATGCGGAAGCGACGGTCAACTGGAAGACGAAGAAGATCATCTACACCTCGCTCGCCTCCGGAGATCTCGATCTCTGGACCATGAACCTCGACGGCTCGGGCAAGAAGCAGGTCACGAAGGGTTATGGCTACGATGGCGGCGCGGTGTTCTCCCGGGACGGGAAGAAGATCGCGTGGCGGGCGGGCCACCCGTCCACGCCTGAGACGAAACAGAAGTACGCCGACCTGCTGAAGGACAACCTCACCAGTCCTTTCAAAATGGAACTCTTCGTGGCCGATGCCGATGGCCGCAACGCGAAACAGATCACGAACTTCGGCTGCGCGTCTTTCGCGCCGACCTTTACTCCCGACGGGAAACAGATCCTGTTCTCTTCCAACAAGCACGACTGCGATGGCCGGAAGTTCGAGCTTTACCTGATCAACATCGACGGCACCGGCCTTCAGCAGGTGACGAATTTCGATGGCTTTACCTCGTTTCCCGAGTTCTCGCCGGACGGCAAAAAACTGGTGTTCGTGACGGACTGGAAAGCGTCGGCCCGCTACGAATTCAACGTTTTCACCGCGGACTGGAAGTAGCAGTTGCCGGCGTCGCTTTCGCCGCCGCCCGGGCCTTCTGCGTCGCTTCCATCAGTTGGCGCGCAACCTTGTCCGCCACATCGGCCATGGCGCCCCGAAATTTCGCCCCGTTGCTTTCCTGGATCGTGGACCAGATGACGTCGCCGTCCGCATTCACGAGCCGCACTGAAGCAGCCGCCTCATGCTTCCGGTCGATGATG
>DASZUZ010000546.1:0-2348 GCA_035547415.1 Bryobacteraceae bacterium
CGTGCGCTCCGCCGACGGCCGAGACCGCCTCACGGAAAGCCACGTCATAAGGGTCCACCAGCCGGAGATCGCTCAGGCCGAAGTTGGCCACGGCGCGCGCGGCCGCGCCGATATTCAGCGGGTTTCTTGTCGAAACGAGGATGACTGCGAGTTCGGGAGCTATAGCGTCATCGTAGCCGACGCCATCATCCCGGACCGCTTCCAGGCCTCACGGGCTGTTCCCGCCGCGCCGCATCCTGTTGCGATCAACAATCCGGGACGCGCGAACCAGCGCGCGAGCCACGCTCGACTGGCGCTCTGATGCTGATGCCTGTTCAGTCACGCATTTCGCAGCTTCAGCGATGCGGGGACCTGCGCTGAACACCCCGCAAAATAGCCGCGTGGCAAACCGGACAGCTCCTCCACGTCGGCCGCGCTCAGGCTGAGATCCGTCAACGCCGCGTGGCGATCCTTCACGCCTTCTTCAATCAGCATTCGGATGCTGCGGGCGAGCAACCGGGGCCGCTCCGGTTCATGCGTATTCTCGAGCGGCTCGCTTGCGCGCCAGCCGCGGCGGCCGAGGTTTACCAGGGCGCGCCGTACCTGGTCGTAATCGAATAGACCGATCTCTCCGCACCGGGTGACCATCTCTGACACCGGACAGTTCCACTCTTTCTTGAGCGTAAGCAACGCGTCGATTGTCGGGGCCCAGACTTCCTGCCCGAACATGCGCTTCGGCAAAAGGAATGCGCGAGCAAAGCGATCGGCCTGTGCCTCGAGCACGCGATGGCCTTCCGGGTCCCTTGCCTGCCCGGGCGTCACTCTTCCGTGCATGACGAGATGGCCGAGTTCATGCGCGGCGTCGAAACGAATACGGCTGGCGCTTTCTCCGTCGGACAGAAAAACGTAAGGCACGCTCGAATCCCACTGTGAACAGGAGCCTTCGAGTTCCGGTTCCAGAGAGACCCGGCTGACAATGGAGCCGATGTTCTCGAGCAGAAGCACGATGTCGCCCAAAGGGCCGAACCCCAGCCTGAACCATTGACGGCACTCCTCTGTTATCTCTTCAATCTCGGCTGCAACGGGCTCCGTCGAATCGAGTGGAACGGGCAAGGAGGGAACTCTGGCCGGAGGCAGATCGACCCACTGGCGCAGGTAGACCGTGATCTCCTTCAACCAGCTCAGCCGGCGCTCCGCCTTGAGCCTCGCTGCCCTTGCAGGAGATCGTAGCGCTCGAAAGAAGATGATGTCTCCGGAATTCGACGGCATGGGCCGCAGAAAATACCTCTCGGGCAGTTCGAGCTTTTCGCACAAGAGGGCCAGAGCCTCCGGACTGGGAGACTGCCGGCCTTGTTCGTAATGCGAAATGCTTTGCGATTTGATCCCCGTGAGTTCAGAGAGCCTGGTTTGCGCGAGTCCTCTCGCCTCACGGGCTTCCGTAAGTCTCTCGGGAATAAATCCTGGCGTGCCGACTCGCATGGTTTTCTCACGGAAAGAGAATCCGTCAGTCAGGACGAGGACTTCATGGGGGTGACGGCCAGCGCCGCATGGCAATCTGTTCCAGCGCGCCGAAGGCTCGAAATCAGAACGCAGTTCACTGCGAATACAACGATGGCTTTCATTGCATTTTCTCGAATCTTTCCTGAGCTTTGAGTAGAAATACGGGAACCGAAAAGCCGTGTACGAGGGCGGGATTACGTCGTGGGTTCAGAAAAAACTCTGCGGAGAGTTTATTTGCTTCTGACGGGAACTTCCCCATATTATTGGGTGCGGCTGACGTGAAAGTCAAATCGACTGTGTGAAGAGGGTCGCGGCTCGCGGCGCAATCGTCCGCGAACTTTCTGCCCGGTCAGCTCCGCGCTTCGTTCAGGATCCGGTAAATCTGCGCGCCGTACTTCTCCACGGAGCCGATCCCGATTCCCGGAATCGCCAGCAGGTCCGCGGCGGTCTTCGGCTGCCGCGCCGCGATCTCGCCGAGCACCTTGTCGCTCATGATTCGAAACGCCGGTACGCCCTGCCGCTTTGCGAGACCGAGTCGCCACGCCCGCAGCATCTCCTCCGCGCGCGAATGCGGCGGAGTTGTCACGATCTCTTTTTCCGGCTGCTGCTTCTTCGAAGGCCTTTTGGCCGCAGCTTTCTTTGCGGACTTTTTTGTGGCTTTCCGCCGACCGTCTTTGGCTCGTTCCGGAGCGGCCTGCTTGATTCGCAATCCCAGCGGCGTGTCTTCCTCCACCTCTTCACCGTCGCGAGTGAGGTAGACCTTTCGAAAGGGGATCTGCTTCCCGTCTTTCTCGAATACAGCGTCGATGAGCCGAAGGTAACCAGCGCGCGCCAGCGCTCCCAATAGCTCCTCGAATGCATCCCGGCCC
>DASZUZ010000547.1:0-2588 GCA_035547415.1 Bryobacteraceae bacterium
GACCACCCGTCGCCGGTCGATCAGAGCCGTATTGATGGCCATGTGCAGAGCCGCCATCCCGGAACTGCATGCCAGTGCGCCCGCGCCGCCCTCGAGATTGCTCACCAGTTCCTCGAGCGCGTCGCTCGTCGGATTCGAGTAACGGCCGTAGCTCTGGCCTTCCATCTCTTTGCCGAATACCCGATCGAGATCGTCGAGTTCGTTGTAGATGTAACTCGTGGCTGTGTGGATCGGCGTCGTGACGCCGACCCAGCCCGGCCCGCCCGAGCCCGGCCGTTTGCGGTCCCCCGCGTGGACCGCGCGTGATTGCAGCTTCATTTTCTCTTCCATCGGGCGCCATCTTTCGTGTCTTCGAGAATGATGCCCTGTTCGAGCAACTCGGCCCGGATCTGGTCCGATTTCGCGAAATCCCGCGCCTTTTTCGCGGCGGCGCGCTCCGCGATCCGCTTTTCGACCTCTTCTTCGGAAATACCGCCTTGCGGCTGCGACGGCTTCAGTACGTCGAACACGGCGTCGAAGCGATCGAGCAGCGCCTGCGCCCCGTCGCGGTTTCCGGCGCCGAACTCGCCCGCGTCCAGCGCGATATTGGCGTCGCGAACGAACTCGAACACCGCCGCGAGAGCCTCGGCCGTGTTCAGGTCGTCGTCCATCGCGTTCACGAACTGCTCCGCCGCCAACGCAGCATGTTGAGCAATGCGTTCGTTCGTCGCTTCGGGCAGCTTCGTGGTGTCCAGCCGGAACTTGAAATTCCGCAGTCGCTCGATTGCCGTCTTAGCCGAGTTCAGCCCGTCGAACGTAAAGTTCAAGCCCTTCCGATAGGGAACGGAAGCCAACAGATATCGCACCGCCTCGGGCGAAAATCCCCGGCCGAAAAGGTCGCGCAGCGTGTAGAAATTGCCCAGCGACTTCGACATCTTCTGCCCGTCCACCAGCAGAAACTCTGAATGGACCCAGTACCGCGAAAACGGCTTGCCCGTCAGGCACTCCGACTGCGCGATCTCGTTTTCGTGATGCGGAAAGATCAGATCGACGCCGCCGGCATGGATGTCCAGCGTCGCGCCCAGATATTGGATCGCCATCACCGAACACTCGATATGCCAGCCCGGGCGGCCGGGGCCGATTTCCGTGTCCCACGCCGGTTCCCCTTCTTTCGGAGCCTTCCACAGCGCGAAATCCCGGGCATCGGCTTTTTCGTACTCATCCACATCGACCCGCGCCCCCGCCACCATCCCGCTGAAATCGTTGTGCGAGAGCTTGCCGTACTCGTGGAATCTCGCGATCCGGAAGTACACCGATCCATCGCTGCGGTACGTATAGCCGCCTTCTTCGAGCCGGTGAACCGCCGCCGCCATCTCTTTGATATGCGCGGTCGCCCGCACAATGTTTTCCGGCCGCTCCAGGCGTAGAGTCGCGCAGTCGTTCAGGAATGCGTCGGTATAGATATTCGTGTAATCTTCGAGCGATTTCCCCTGCGACACGGCGTTCCGGATGATCTTGTCATCCACGTCAGTGATATTCATGACATGGTCGAGCCTGTAGCCGGACGCGCGCAGCCATCGCCGCAGAAGATCGTAGAAAACGAAGGTCCTGAAATTTCCGATGTGCGCGTAGTCGTAAACCGTGGGGCCGCACGTGTACATCCTGACAACGTTGTCGTCGAGCGGCTCAAACGGCTGCACCTGTTGAGTCAGCGTGTTATAGAAGCGCAGGGCCATGGAGGGGAACCTTCATGGTAACAACGGCTTCAGGCCTCCGCTGCTTCCATGGCCCCGCCTTTCGGCTTTTCCCTCAGCCGATTCCGCGCCTCTGTTCCATGAATCGAATGGAGACACCCTGGCTGGTCACTCGCTTGCTTGCAGTTTCTGCCTGTGAGTTCTGTGTCCGCCGTATCCGGTTCGTCAGGCTATTTTCGCTGGCAACCTGCTGAAAACAGTCCCGCTGTCCTGCTTTCCGAAGCCGTGATGAGGGTTCTTCGCGACCAGGTGACGGCATTGCCAACCCGGGGCTCGGAGATCGGCGGAGCGCTGCTTGGTAACAGGGATCACGCCACGGGAGAGTTCACGATTGAGGAATTTCAACCCATCGAAATCGAGCATGCGGCCGGTCCCGCGTACATTCTTTCCGAGAGCGACGTTCAGCTCTGGCGCGCGGCGGTAACGGAGCTTCGCCAGAAGTCTCCGGCATTCATCGGGATCTACCGCAGTCAGGCGCGGCCGGGCTTCCACGTAACACCGGAAGACTGCGCGATGGTAGAGCGCTTACTGCCATTCGACAAAGGCGTTCTGCTGCTGGTCAAACCGCTCTCGGAAAAAGAAGCCGTGGGAGCCATGTTCCTCTGCGATGGCGGCGCCGTGATCGACGAGGCCGTAAACGGTCGTGAATTCCCGCTCGCGGCGCCCGCAAAGCCGCACACTGCGTGGAAACGCATCGCGTTGCCGTTGAGTGCCCTCGCTGCCGGGATAGCGGCGGCCATCGTTTTCCACTACGCTCCCGGCGAGAATCCGTTGCCGCCCCTGCCGCCGCCGTCCGGACTTCACCTCCGCACCACCCGGTCGGGCGGCAACGTACGGCTGAATTGGGACCCGGCA
>DASZUZ010000548.1:0-5431 GCA_035547415.1 Bryobacteraceae bacterium
GGTGGAACCGTTCCGTGAACCGCCTGGATCCGAGGCCTCGGCAAACGGACTCGTTGACCGGCGCCAACCCATGTGAACCCAGGTCAGCAAAGGGCAAGAGTCGTCGCCGCAATCGAAGGCGCCGGTCTGGCTTACATGGACGAAGGAAAAGCGGAACCGCATGTCGCGCGCGGCGCACTCGTGCGGCGGACCGGAGCAGTTCCGGCCTGGCACGGTCGCTCTCAATGCACATAAATTCCCACGGTATTGCTCGTCAGCGCAATGGAGTTCTGCAGCACAGATTCCAGCCGAACCTGCCATCCGTCCGGCGTCACGACCACACCGGGAGGAACCATCACATTCATCTGGAATACGCCATTGATGATTTCCGGCGCGGCCCCGGCATACAGAATATTCTGCGGAATTTCAGCCGGCAGATCGACCACCTGAAATCCGTTCTGCTCCTGGTTCAGCCACGCAGCTCCCGTGGGAATCCCGCCGTCGGCCATGCCATAAGGCCACACCGCTCCCGTTCCGTAGATCGTCACTACGGACCCCATCGGCGCGGGGTTGGATGCCGAATTCACCGTGCCGTCCTGATTTACCGCCGCCGCGTGCACGCCATCCGTGGTAAAGATGCCCAGCGACCGCGCGATGGGCAGATCGATCGAAATTCCTTCCGCGGGAATGGACAGATTCACGACGCCGGCGATCGCTTCAAACGGGATCTGCACGTTGATCTGATTCGGTCCGGCATAGAGCACCGGCGCCATGACCCCCGCGATGTTCACGGTTTCCGGAGCGCCATGAAATCCGACGCCAATAAGCGAAACCAGCGCCCCCGGATATGCGCCCGTGTTCACGTCGAACGAAGCGGAATTCATGAAGCCGGCGAGCAGCGGCGTCGAAGGCGAATATCCCGCAGGTACGGTCAGGAGCGCACTATTGGCTCCCGGAATCAGCTTTTCCCCCGCCGCATCTACCGCCAGCCCGGCTGCAACCACGCCGCGAGGGAAACGCATCAGCCCGACGGGATGAAAGGCCGGTTCCAGCTCCAGCAGGAAATCCGATCCCGCACCCGCGCCTCCGGAGAGCGAGCCGGATGTCGACGAACCGGTCCCGTCGAGCCAGATATTGCCGGATGAGTCCTGCGCTATTCCGGATGGGCGCGCATCGTCGGATGCCTCCCCCAGCATCGTCGTGCCGGTGACTGAACCGCCCGGACTCACCTGTTCCACGAACAAAGTCGCCGGGCCGTTACCGGACCTCGGATCCAAAGAGTTCAGCAGCGGCGCCGCCGCGCCGAACAATTTCACGTTGCCGGCGGAATCCCGCGCCATCAGCAGGCGCGTGATGCCGCCCAGCGTAAAGCCGGTATCCGTGGTCCAGTCGGCCTTCGACCCATCCGGGCTCAGACGCGTGATGCGACCCGGCCCCTGCGACATCGATTCCGCGGCTGTGACGGCTCCGGCGCCATCTACCGCGAGGCTGTCAACGCGTGAAGATGTCGATTGCTCGCCGAAGCATGGATTCAGCTGGCATTTCTGCCGGCCTGTCCCGAGGAACGTGCTGTATACGAGATTGCCCGATGCGGAGATCTTCAGCAGGAACGTGTAGAAACGGGTATTGCCCCGGGTGTCGATGTCGGGACCCGATGTCAGGTAAGCTCCAGGCGTTACCGGGAAATCGGACTCATCGGTCGTTCCGGCGATGTAGACGTTCCCCGCCGAATCGGCCGTCACCGCCGAAGCATAACTGGAGCACGAGAACTGGCACGGACGCTGGCCTCCGAGATAACTGGCGAATTTGACGTTCGCGCCGGTGGGATCGACTTCCATCACAAACCCGGACATGCGATAAGGAACCTTCTTCGCGACGATCGGGTTTGCGAGAGAGAAATCGTCCGAAGTTGTGCTGCCGACGACCCAGAGATTCCCCGCGGAATCGAACGCGGCGTCGAGGGGCGTATCGATTCCGGATCGCGGGGCATCGGATGACTGTTCGAGCGGAACCCGCGTGGACGGGTAGCTGCCTCCAAAAGACGCGACCTCAATCGTCCCGGGACCGGAGCCCGGGTAGCGAGTTGTTCCGATCACCACGCTGCCTGCACCTTTCAGGAGAATCCGGAATGGCTGTATCCCGGAAGCGCCTGCGAAACTCAGCGCGGGTTGAGCCGGATTCTGAGCTGCCAACGAGAAGCAAACGAGGGATATGAGCCAGGGAAGCCGCATGTATAGAGGCGCTCACAGCAGCAATCGAAGCTCCAGACATGCGGGGGGCAGTTTTCTATTTCCGGGCGTTCGGACGGAATCAAGCCGGGCTATCTCGCCTTAGCCCAACTGCGGTCCGGTCTCGCGAAGGAGACTGCTTCGCTGTAAATAAGTTCGCGCCGAATCCGCGAGGGTGACGAACGCTCCACCGAGCATGATCGCGTCCTTGATGACGAGTCTTCCCGGGCCGGCCAGATAGGGGAAACCGTGCGCACTGTCGCCGAGCGCAGGAACCCACGCCTCGGGGGTCGTAATCAGGAACGATAAGGTTGTCAACGCCATCAGGACCAACAGGGCACTTCCGATCGCGCCGGCCAGCGGCCACGCGTACCCCAGCGCGATCAGAACTCCGATCGAGACGATCACAATCCCGAGTCCGTCCGCAAAGGGGTATGTGTTATTGGTTTCGTGCCAGGCGCGATGCGCGGGATTCAACTCGCCCTCCTTATTCATGTACGCTTTGTACTCCGGCGCGGGGTGGCGATAGAAGAAGCTCATCAGCGGGCTGTTCGCGACAAACGGGACGATGCTGTCGGCCTCGTACCCGGCGAATTTGAGTCCGCCGATCCATACGAGGACGACAACCAATCCCAGCCGGAGCATGGCCATTCCGAAGCGATCGAGGCTGGCGGCTCGCGTGAAGACTGCGTGCGCGAGTGTTTCCCGGGAGCGTGCGTAAGCGGGTGTCATGCTTTCGATGATGCCCGGGATTGCGAGACGCAGAGTCGCTTATAGTCTCAAAACGATATCCTGAAGTATCGCGAGCGGTTGTCATGGATCTGTTGACCGCATATCTCACGAACCTCAGCCTCTCGGCCCGCGTGTTCTATTCCGGCCGCTTGTGCGGCGTTTCCGGCGATCATGCGAGCGAAACGGCGGGACATCTTCACGTGCTCCGAAGAGGGGTTCTTGAAGTCTCTCGTCCGAGCGGCGCGAAGCTCACGGTGGATGAACCCAGCGTTCTGTTCTATCCACGGCCGTGCCGGCATTACTTCCACGCCGACGAAGCCAGCGGCGCCGATCTGGTGTGCGCCACGATCGAATTCGGAGCCGGAATGCTGAATCCGCTGGTGCGCTCTCTTCCCGCGGTGCTGATCGTGCCCCTTCGATCTTTGAAAGAACTTGCGCCGACCGTCGAACTGATCTTTTCCGAGGCTTTCGAACAAAACCCCGGACGTCAGCCCGCACTGGACCGGCTGACGGAATATTTTGTGATCCTCCTGCTGCGGACGGCAATCACGTCGCGCCTGATCGATCGCGGCGTGCTGAGCGGTCTGGCCGATTCGCGGCTGGCGAGCGCGATGGCGGCGATGCATGCGCGGCCGGAGCACGGCTGGCGCCTCGAAGAACTGGCGAAAAGCGCCGGTATGTCCCGGGCGCGCTTCGCGGTGAACTTTCGCGAGACGGTCGGCATGACGCCATTCGAGTATCTGACGGACTGGCGGATCGGCATCGCCCAGGGCATGCTCAAAGCCGGCAAGCCGCTCAAGATCGTGGCTCCCTCGGTGGGATATGCGAGTTCAGCGGCGCTGACCAGGGCCTTTCTGCAGCGTGCCGGCGTTACTCCGGCGGCCTGGCTGGCTCACCTTCGTTCCTGAACAGCTTGCAAATACCCGGCGGGGGTATTAATATACGGGGTAGGGGTATATGGCAAAGCAACATCACAGCGGACAGAAACCGAGTTCCGAACCGGCGAACGTCATTTCGTCCTGCGGCTGCGCATCCGCGGAGCTTCCCCCGGATGACGGGAGGCGCGCGGCAGGAGTCGATCCGGAGGCGAAATCGGCCAATCTGCGCCGGCTTCGAAGACTGGAAGGCCAGGTAAGAGGCCTGCAGAAGATGATCCAGGAAGACCGTTACTGTCCGGACATCATGATTCAAATCTCGGCCGCGCAGGAAGCCTTACGCACGGTGGGCAAGGAATTGATGCGTAATCACCTCAGCCATTGCGTCAGAAAGGCCATCCTCGAAGGACCTTCGGAGAAGGCCGATGCCATGTACGAGGAGCTGCTGGAGCTGATTTACAAGCACTCTCGTTAGCGAAAGAATCATGCGCACAAGCGCTCCGTGGCCGGAGGCGAATTGCGCCTGAAGCCGGAAGCCTGAGCGTGACTACTCAATGAGAGGAGGTGAGTGGAAATGGAAAAGGATGTTGTATGCGGCATGCAAGTTGACCCGAAGAAGGCGGCCGGCAGCAGTGAGTATCAGGGAAAGACCTACTACTTCTGCAGCGCTGGCTGCAAGCGTAAGTTCGACGACAAGCCCGAGCAATACGCCAAAGCGTAAGCGTTCGGCCTCGGGTGTGTGTGAGGCACACCCGGGAAATCCCAAAAGTCTGCCATGAAAAACCAACACCAAATTTCCACAGAAGCGATCGACCCGGTTTGCGGAATGTCGATCGCGCCCGAGGATGCGACCGGGACCGTCGAGTACAAGGGAAACACCTACTACTTCTGCAATCCATCCTGCGAGGAGAAGTTCCGCGCCAATCCGCAAGATTTCGCGGGCGGCAACCAGACCGCGAAGGCGAGCGGCAACGTGGACGTCGAATACACGTGCCCCATGGATCCGGAGGTACGGCAAATCGGGCCAGGTTCATGCCCGAAATGCGGCATGGCCCTGGAACCGGCGAATTTCGCCGCGCCCACAACGCGCATGGAGTACACCTGTCCGATGCATCCCGAGATCGTTCGGGACGAGCCGGGCTCGTGCCCCATTTGCGGAATGGCGCTGGAACCGCGCGAGGTGACCGGGGAAGAAGTGAACCCCGAACTGGCGGTCATGACGCGCCGGTTTTGGACCAGCGTCGGCCTCACGATCCCCATCCTTCTGTTCATGATTTCGGACATGCTGGCCGGCGATCCGCTCACTCACGGGATTGGCGTGACGGCATCGAGATGGATTCAATTCGCCCTCGCCTCAGCGGTCGTCCTGTGGGGAGGATGGCCATTCTTCGAATGCGCCTGGTCATCCGTTCTAAATCGCAGCCTGAACATGTTTACGCTGATCGGGCTCGGAACCGGCTCGGCCTATGTGTACAGCGTGATCGCGTTGTTGTTTCCACACGCCATCCCGGAGTCCTTCCACACGATGGGAACCGAGGCGCCCCTCTACTTCGAACCTGCGGCCGTGATCATCACGCTCGCGCTGCTCGGTCAGGTGCTGGAATTGCGCGCACGAAG
>DASZUZ010000549.1:0-1783 GCA_035547415.1 Bryobacteraceae bacterium
ATCGACAGTCAGTCAGCGGCGAAACGCTCCGTCTTTGAGTCAGGTAAGGTCATCGCGATGGTCCAGGAGAGCATGGAAGTGTCCGGCGGCCACTTGCATCGGATCTTCGGAACCGTTCGCGTTCCCGGCGCCACGATCGACCTCGTGCACCGCGAGATGCAGAACTATGCGAAGTACCAGCATGTGTATGCGCCATCCGTCGCGGCATCGAGCGGAGACCTCCTGCCGGACAGCACGCCCGACGACCAGCACTACCATGTTTCCCTCCGCCTCCAGCAGACGACCTTCTGGCTCGATGTCGCCTTCGAAACGGCTTACGACACCCACTATGTCCGACTCGACCCCCGCCGCTCCCGGACGCGATCGCATTCGATCGGAATTCGTGAGTACCGCGACGCGCACAACCTCGGCCTCGGCCTCTACCCCGAGGGCGATGACCACGGGTTCCTCTGGCGCATCGCGACCTGGTGGCACGCGCGCGAACGTGACGGTGGCGTGGACCTCGAATTAACCAACATCACACTGACAAGATCCATACCCGCCGGATTCGGCTGGTGGGCATCGCGCAAAGCCCGGCAATCCGTGGAAAGCCTTCTACACCAGACCAGAATGAGCCTCGAAGCCCAATGAACCAGGAACTGAAGATTGAAAAGCTCGTCTACGGAGGCGAAGGCCTCAGCCGGTTGGATGGCGAGGTCGTATTCACGCCTTTCGTACTCCCCGGAGAAGTAGTTGAAGGCGAGCGCACCGGCGCGCGAAAACATGCTCAGCGCGCCAGACTGGTCAACGTCATCGAGCCATCGGAAGACCGTGTCCAGCCGCGCTGCCCGTATTTCGGCCGGTGCGGCGGATGCCAGTACCAGCACGCATCCTATCCGGCGCAACTGAAGTTCAAGCGCGAGATCCTGGCCGAAACGCTGCGGCGCGTCGGCAAGATCGAGTACGATGCCTCGGCGATCGAGACCGCACCCAGCGAGCCGTTTTTCTATCGCAATCGGGCGCAACTCCATTTCGACAACGGCCGGATCGGCTACCGTGAGATGAACTCCCGGAAACTCGTGCCGGTCAACCAGTGCCCGATCAGTTCCCCGAAGCTCAACGAGATCATCGCAAAACTCTCCTCGATGGTGAAAGACCGAAGGTGGCCGCGTTTTCTCGGTTCGCTCGAGGTCTTCACGAACGAGCATCAGGTGCAGTGGAACGTTCTCGAAACCGAGCGGCCCGTCGCAAAACACTTCTTCGAATGGCTTGCCGAAGAAATCCCGGGGACGGTGCTGGGACCTCTCGATTACCCGGTGAACGACGACGTCTTCACGATCAGCGGCAGCTCCTTTTTTCAGGTCAACCGCTTCCTTCTCCCACAACTCGCCGAACTCGCGGTCGGCGATGCAGCCGGCAATTCGGCCTGGGACCTGTACGCGGGCGTGGGGCTCTTCTCGCTACCTCTGGCCCGTCGCTTCCAGCGTGTAAAGGCCGTGGAAGGCGGCCGTTCCGCCGCGGCCGACCTGACCCGCAATGCGCGACGAGCCAGGCTCAACATCGAATCGATTCAGCAGCAGACCGAGGCGTTCCTGATAGAAGAGAACGAGGCCCCCGATTTCGTACTGGCCGATCCGCCGCGCTCCGGCCTGGACAAAATGGCGACCGTCCGGCTTCTCGAACTTCGTCCGAAGCGGATCTCACTCATCGCCTGCGACCCGGCAACTCTCGCGCGAGATCTGGCGTCACTCACTTCCGCTTACGCTATCGATCGAATCACCCTGGTGGATTTGTTCCCGCAGAC
>DASZUZ010000550.1:0-3829 GCA_035547415.1 Bryobacteraceae bacterium
TGAAATCCCAGCGTGGTTCGCCTTCAAAATAAAGGATCCGCATGGGTTTCGCGCTCACGTTGACCAGCCGGACCATCGAATTGTTCTGCACGTTCTCTTCCCCGGCCACCGGTTCGATGCCGATCTGAAAACTGTGCGCGCCGGCAGCGCCTGAGTTGAACAGTACGGACTCGCTCTGTTCCACATCGGGCTTCAGCGTGATCTCCTGCTGCGCGAGCGGATGGCCGTTCTCGCGGACAACCAGCCGCACCTTCTCTCCGGGGTAGCCGTGCTGACGGAAGGCCACCCGCGCGCTGACTCGTGAATTCGGCAGGGCTCGCGCGGGCAAAGCCACGTCTTCAACCTCGATATCTTTGGAAAAATGGTCGGGCCCGAAGCCGATGGTATGAACCGGCACGCGCAATTGCCTGAGTTGCGCGATCGTCTCCCGATCGATTCCGCCGGTATTGTCCCCGCCATCGGTCATCAGCACGATAGCGCCCAATGGCATCGTGCCGGCTTCGGAAGCAATGTGCTTCAGGCTATCGCTGATACGCGTCGCGTTGTCATCTGCCTTCAGATTGCGCGCGTGATCGATCCGGGCGGCGTCACGCCCGAATTCATACATTCTCACCTGAAACTTGCTGCTCAGGGGAGGAAGCAGTTGCGTGTTCAGAAGATCCTCGGCGGCCTGAAGGCGGGGCTTTCCGTCATCCGAAATGCCCATGCTGCGGGAGTGATCCACCAGCACCGCAACCACGTTCTGCTGGGGCCGCAGTCTCGCCACGCTGATCGCAGGATGCCAGAGCATAAACAATAGGACGGCGATCATGGCGGTCTGCATCAGCCAGATCGCCGTCGAACGGATGTTCGAAAGCGCCGCTCGACGCTGCCGCATGTTCCAGTAGAGTCCGCCCGCCGCGACGGCCAGCAGCGCAAACATCAGCCAGAGCGGCCAGGGCGACAGGAGAGCGAGCTTTCCCTTCGCAAAGATGGCTGGCGGATACTTGAACAGCAACTCGAACATTTCAGTCAGGAGACCTCGGTGATGGTTCCGTGGAAATCATCTATCAGAGCGGGGCTGCGCCGCAAGTGATTCTCACGTAAAGTTTTGCATTCGGAGCAGGAGCGGAAAAGCACGGACGCAACCCCGCGAATACCGCCGTCCTCGTCACGCGGCTGGGGTATCGATTTGTCTTCTTCGCCCGAGTATTGCCTGAACTGGGCCGGGGAGGCGAGCAGCGCGGAAAACCCAAACGAGAAAAGGACCGCGAGATTCGCGAGAAAGCGCAAGCGCATGGTCCCTCGTATGCCGATCAGCATAACACGCGGAAATTCGGGCCCTGTCCTACGATGGTCCTTTCGAATGTCCCGGTATTTGCGTGCCCACTGGCGCCCGATTCTGCTGTCGATCGCGTTATTCGCCATCAACGCGTACATCTGCCGCGAACTGTTCACGATCGGTTTCATACGCAACATGGACTCGAACGAAGGCGCTTTCGTTACGCTGAGCCGGTTTTTCCGGGAGCACTGGAACGATCAGCGCTGGTTCCCGTGGTTCAACGCCGGCATGCCGATCGAAAACGCCTACCAGCCCCTTTTGCCGGTGGCCGCGGCCCTGACGCAGAAAATCGCCGGCTGGCAGATGGAGCGGGCCTTCCACTTTGTGCTGGCTGTCGCGTATTGCTGCGGACCGGTTACGCTCTTCTGGTTCGCCTGGGAATGGTCCCGATCGCTGCTGCTCGGTTTCGTCGCGGGACTGGCATATTCGCTGACCTCGCCGGCCGAATTTCTGATTCCCGTTCTTCGGTTGCATCCCTACGGCCCGCTCCGGCTCTACAATCTGATTCACTACGCGGAAGATCCGCACGTCGTGGCTCTCACATTGCTGCCGCTGGCCCTGCTCTTTCTGCATCGCGCCGTCAACCGCCGCACAATCGCAAACATCCTCGGAGCGGTAATCTTCTGCGCCGCGGTGGTCCTGACCAACGCGTTCGGCGCCGTGGATCTGGCAATCGGCGGGCTCTGTATTGTTCTTGCGCGCGAAAAAGGCGCATGGACGGTGATTCCGATCGGGTTGGCCGCCTGGCTCTGGATTTCTCCGTGGCTGCCACCCTCACTGATCGACCACATCAGGAATGACCAGTGGGGGGCGCGCGGTCTGTTCGCTGCCGGTGCGCGGGCGTATGTCACCATCGCCGTGGCAGGAACGGTTTTCGCCGGTCTTTGGTTCGCTACGCGACGGCTGACTGGATCGCTCGATCGATTCGCGATCCTCTTCGCGCTGTGGATGTGCCTTATCCCGCTCGGGTACTTCCTGCTCGATCTGACGATCGCGCCGCAGGGGAACCGCTATCAGCTCGAAATGGAGATGGCGCTGTGCCTGCTCCTCGCATGCGCTGTCTCCCGAATCCCTTACCGGCCGGTGGTGATCGCGGTTCTGCTTGCCCTGGCGATTCGCGAAACCATCGCCTTCCGGCGGTTCGAGCGCGGGCTGATCCAAACCGTGGACATCACCCAGACCATTCAATACAAAATGACCAGCTGGCTGAACCGGAATCTCCCCGGCCAGCGCGCCATGATTTCGGGCGACGTGGAATACCTGTATAACGTCATCTCGGATAACCCGCAGATGAGTGGAGGCCACCAGCCGACCTCGCCGAACTGGCAACAACTGGTCGCGACCTATATCGTTTACGCGGGCACGGAACCGGAATCACGCGATGCCGAGTACTCCATCCTCTGGCTGAAGGCGTTCGGAAATCAGGCGGTCACCGTACCCGGCGAAAAGAGTCGCGAGTCCTCGCACGGCATCGTGCACCCGCATAAATTCGATGGAGTCCTTCCCGTGCTGTGGCATGACGAAGATGACACGATCTTCGCGATACCGCAGCGATCGGCCTCCCTCGCCCACGTGGTCCCCCGTGCAGCGCTGGTCAGCCGGCCGCCGGTCAACGGACTCGATGTGGATCCTCTCCGCCCTTACGTCGCCGCGCTCGATGATCCCGCTCTCCCTCTTGCCTCGCTGACCTGGAACGGCCCTTCGCACGGCATCATCGAAACGGCGATGAACCGGGATCAGGCGCTGTCCGTGCAGGTGAACTACGCCCCCGGCTGGCGGGCAACCGTCAACGGACGCAACGTCCCGGTGCGGCCGGACGGTATCGGGTTGATGGCGCTCGAACCCGGCTGCGATGGCCCCTGCAGAATCGATCTTTCATTCGGCCTCACGCGCGAAGCCTGGATCTGCCGTCTGGCCAGCGCCCTGACGACGGCCGGACTGGCTGGTCTGATACTGCTGAAGAGGTCGAAAAGAGGCGCGGCGAATGCAGGCGCTGCAAAATAAAAGACATGACCTCCCCGGAGGAGATAGCCCCCGACCTTGCCTGGCTTCGTACCAGTATTTCCAACGTCTATTTCGCCGGAAACAGAGAGGCATGGATACTGATGGACGCAGGCGTCGTTGGATACGCCGGACAGATCCGTGAAGCCGCGACGGCTCGATTCGGTGAAGGCTCAAAGCCGCAAGCGATTGTCCTCACTCACGGCCACTTCGATCACGCGGCCTGCGCGCTCGAGCTGGCCCGTCACTGGGATGTGCCGGTTTATGCGCACCCGCTGGAGTTCCCGTATCTGACCGGGAAATCGGCGTATCCGCAGAAGGACCCCACGGTCGGTGGTGCGATGGCCTTTCTCAGCCGGTTTTTTCCGAGCAAAACCGTGAACATCTCGGAAGTGCTCCGCGACCTGCCGGCCAACGGGGAAGTACCGGGCATGGAAGGATGGATGACGATATCCACTCCTGGGCACGCGCCCGGTCACGTATCGTTCTGGCGGGAAAGCGACCGGA
>DASZUZ010000551.1:0-7402 GCA_035547415.1 Bryobacteraceae bacterium
CGAGGGTGGCCGCGAGTGGATGCTGGACCAGATGGCGCCCATCCTTCATGCATGGCAGTCCGATCCAGGCGTTGACCGGTGCGGGATCGGTTTCGGCGGCCCTGTGATCTGGCAAAAGCAGATCGTTGCGAAATCGACGCACGCCGCCGGCTGGAGCGATTTCGATCTGCCCGCATGGGTTCGGAATCTGCTCGGCGACGTGCCCGTCGCCATGGATAACGATGCCAACGTCGGCGCGCTCGGCGAATATTTTTATGGCGCCGGACAAGGCTGCTCGCCTCTCTTGTACATGACGGTCTCGACCGGAATCGGCGGCGGCATTCTCATTGACGGCGAAGTTCTGCACGGACCCGACTCCTGGGCCGGCGAAATCGGCCACCTCAACGTCCGGCCGGACGGTCCGCCCTGCCTCTGCGGCTCCAACGGTTGTCTCGAGCGAATGTGCTCGGGCCTGTGGCTCGAACAGGACCATGGCGCTTCAGCGAAAGAACTGCTCCGGCGCCCCCACTTCGTCCGCGATTACGTTGTCGATCTGGCTCGCGGAATCAAAGCCTCCATCATGCTGCTCAATCCGCAGCGCATTGTCATTGGTGGGGGCATTTCGCGGGCGGGCGACGCCCTCTTTCTGCCGCTCCGCCACGAACTCGGCCGCCAGATGCCGCCATGGTCGCGCGCCCGGGTGGATGTCCAGCCGGCCGGCCTGGGGGATGACAGCGTGCTCTGGGGCGCCCTCGCTCTGTTCCGGGCGACCCCGAAGCACTGACTGACCCCTATGCCCGGATACGGCGGAATCCGTCGAGTGCGAATTCCAGATCTTCCCTGCTGTGAGCCGCGGTGACGCAGAGGCGCAGTCGCGCCGATCCCATCGGCACTGCCGGGAACAGGATCGGCGTCACGCCGATACCGATCTCCCGCAGCCGGCCCGCCGTAAACGCGGCCGTCGCTTCATCGCCGAGTACCACCGGAATGATCGGGGTTTCCGAGGCTCCGGTATCATAGCCCAGCTCACGCAGTCCGTTTCTCAGGAAGTTGGCGTTTTGCGTCAGTTTCGCCACCCGCTCCGGCTCTTTTTTCAGGATCTGCAGCGCGGCCGTCACCGCCGCCACCCCGGCGGGAGCCAGAGCCGCCGAGAAGATGAATGGCGCCGCGGCATGCTGCAGGAAGATCGCCATCTCCTGCGTTCCCGCGACGAACCCTCCGTTGGAAGGAATTCCTTTCGCCAGCGACCCGGTCCAGATATCGACCTCCGTTGCCGGTATTCCGAAGTGTTCGTCCGTTCCCCGCCCGTTGGCGCCCAGCACGCCCGAGGCATGCGATTCGTCAATCATCAGGAAGCAACCGGTGTCTCGTTTGACCTGAACGAGGTCGGGAAGCGGACAGATATCGCCGTCCATGGAGAAAACGCCGTCGGCCACAATCAGCGTCCGGTTGAACGGTCCGCCGGTCGCGATCTCCTGCCGGAGCGAGTCCATATCGTTGTGCCGGAACCGCTGCAGTGGCACTCCCGCCAGGCGGCATGCGTCCACCAGGCTTCGATGAGAGAGCGAATCGAGGATGACCCGGTCCTGTACGGACAGCAGGCTCGCCACAACCGCGAGATTCGCCAGATACCCGGAACTGAAGGTAATCGCATCCGCCGTTCCCTTGAACGACGCAACCTCACGCTCCATCTCGCGATGAATGTCGATCGTGCCGGTCAGCATCCGGACGCCGCCGGTTCCGGTCCCGTACTTTCGAATCGCCGCAATGGCCGCCTCGTCGATCCGGGGATCTCCGATGAGCCCGAGATAGTCATACGACGAGAGCATGAGCAGCTTCCGCCCTTCCGCCTGCACCCACGGCCCGGAACGCCCTTCGAGCGGCAGCTGATACGGGTACACACCGGCTTCGCAGGCGCGGCCCATCAGATCGAAGATGCGCCGCGCCCGGGCATCAATCAGTTGGTCTTTCCGGAAGTTCCACTGTTTTCCGGGCTCGAAGAATCCGTTGAAAAGGTCCCCTGAGCCTGCGCCGCAGACCGAAACGCCGTTGTTGGTGCTGTTGTGTGCCATTTAGGACGATGAATCAAAAAGTATATTGTAATGTCGAAAACAGATGAAGCTGCGCAGTTGCAGTAGTTTCTTGCTTGGATTTGTTTTGTGCGTTCGTGCCGTGGCCGCCGGTCCATCTCCGGTCGGCCTGTGGAAGACCGTTGACGATAAAACGCACAAAGCTCGCGGTGTAATCAGGCTGTACGAGCAGAACGGGGAGATCTTCGGCCGGATTGAGACGAGTTTCGATCCGAAGGAAGCGGCCGATATCTGCGACCTCTGCGAAGGCGAACGGAAAAACAAGCCGATCATCGGTCTGGTCGTACTTCGCCACATGAAGAATGACGGCGGCGTGTGGGATGGTGGCGACATTCTGGATCCCGAAACGGGTTCCGTCTATCGCTGTCGGATGAAGCTGGAAGACAACGGAACCAGACTCGTTGTCCGCGGATTTGTTGGCGTGTCTCTGTTCGGTCGCTCCCAGACCTGGTTCCGGGAAGCGCAGTAAGGAACCTCAATCGGCCGGCTCGATGATGGCGGACATCGATCCTTTCGAGCGCGGCAGCCGCCAGTCCGGGCCGAATCCATGGATCTGGTCGCGTCCGAACTCCGCCTCCGGCAGTTCGCATGTGATCAGTACTGTTCTGCCCCGCGAATCGACTTCCTGCGCGTGCCGCAAAGCCTGCTCTACCGTGAAAATGAAGATCTTCTGCAGCATCTCGATCACGTAATCGTAGGTGTGATCGTCGTCGTCGAGAAGAACCACACGGTAGAGAGGACTCCTGACGTCTTCGCCCGAAAGCTCAATCTGGGGAGTCGTGATGGTTTGACCCATGCGCGATTCTCTTTTTCAAGTATGGCACTGGCTTGGACTTTGACGCGAATTCCGCTATAAACAACTGAGCCGTATCTGGCAGCGATCAGCGCCGCGTGCGCTTGCGGCGTCTGGTCGGTGGAGAGTGGAAATGCTCAAATCCATCGATATTCTCATTGGCCTCGCGGTTGTGATGCTGGCCGCGAGCATGGCCGTCACGGTGATGACGGGTCTGGTGAATCATCTTTTCAACGCGCAGGGACGGAAACTGCGGCAGGGTATCGCGGACCTGCTTCGGCTCATCAATCCGAACTTCGACAGGATTGTGGCCGACCGCATCGCAACTGCCATCCTGACGCATCCTCTGATCCGTGACGCGGAAGGCCGCCTCGGCGCCGTCATTCACCGGGAAGAGCTGACGAAGATTATTCTGGAGCTCGCTTCGGGCAGCGTGCCGGGGTTCGACGAGGCCACCCGCCTGCAGTTGAAAACCGCTCTCGCCGCCGACGGTATACCGGATCCCGCCGCGGCCCTCGCGCAAATCCGCAGCCATGCGCTCGAACTCGAGAAGACTCATCCCGACCTGGCGAACATGGCGCGCATCAACCTGGCCATCCTGCACAGCGCGGAGAGTTCGTTCGTCGGGAAGATCAACGGCTGGTTCGATCAGACCATGGATCGGGTGAGCCACCGCTTCACCATGTCGACTCGCTTCGTCACATTCGCTTGCGGACTTCTCCTCGCGCTGGGTCTCCAGATCGACACAGTCGCCCTCGTAAACCGGATTTCAGTGGATGAAGCGCTCCGGCAATCGATGTCTGACGAGGCGGCGCGGATCGTCAGCGAGTCGGATTTGAAAACCGCGCAGGCCACCGACGCCTTCAGTTCCGTGGTGAACCAGGGCTATCTGACGATCCCCGACTATCCGAAGGACCTGGGCCGCCTGGCCGATATTCGCCGGCTGATCGGGATTCTCCTGACGTCCCTTTTGCTCAGTCTGGGCGCGCCGTTCTGGTACGGCGCCCTCAACCAGTTGCTCCAGCTCCGCTCGAAGATTGCCCGCGAAGACGACTCGCAACGGCAGCGCCGCCAGTCAGAAGGCTCCGGCGAGCCCGAATCGCTGCTGACGCCGGGCAGCAAAAGCGCCGCCGCCTGAGATCTTCAACGCGGCCTGTTCTGAATGAGAACGGTGGTTCGCACTAATTCGCAGCGATACATCGCGAGCACGGCTTCAATCAGCTCTTCCCGGGTTCCGCTGTCCGGCTCATAGCCGTATTTCGAGCCATCCCGGCCGGATTGCTCCTCGAAGCGCACCAGTCGCCGTGCCGCCAGATCGCTCAGAATCGTCTGAATCACGGGAAGGTCAACGAACAGTCGCCGGGAGAGATCTTCGGCGCTCCACAGGCGCGGTCTCGTATCCCACAGGAGAAGCAACGCCTCCATATGTGGAACAGTATCGATGTTCGTCAGAATAAAACGATGGATATCGCCTTCCGCGACGGCTCGCTCATGCATTTCAGGTGGTCTTGATCTATTCTTTAGCCTGGATTGTCGCACATCCTGTCCGACGTGGAAACTTCCGCGGATGCCGATCTTTGGTGCCTCGATGGGATGGCGTTCGCCCGTACCGGTCTTTATGCTCATACCGGAATGGCTCAGGCCGGGCGTCCCCCGGAAAACGAGAGCGCGTTCCGAACAAGGAGCACCTCAATGAAAATGACATCTCTGATACTGCTTTCTCTTGCCACCAGCGCGGGCATGATGGCGCAGACCTCGGCCGCGTCTAGTCTGTCGGGCACCTGGGTCCTCCAGAAGGATAATGCTGTGAAACTGACCCTGCAGGAAACAGGAGACAAAATCCACGTTCAGGAGACGAAGGGCGGCGATGTTACTGCGAACTACACTTGCAATCTGGATGGCAAGGATTGTTCATTCAAGGAAGAGGGTCACGCGGCAAAAGTATCTTTATGGTTCAACGGTCCGAAACTGGTCGAATTACGAACGCGCGGAAACGAGGTGACGAAGCGTCGTTTCACCGTTGCCGATGACGGAAAATCCATGGAAGTCGAGGTGCTGCCTATTTCCACGCCGGGGAAAGGCGAAACTCTGGCGTATTCGAGGCAATAAACCTCCTCTGACCTCCTGTGTTTCAGGGATGCCGTGAGAGTACGAAATATCACTACATACGTCATCCCATGAGAGCCAGCATCTCTCGAGCGATCGGACTCAAGCCGCGCGAGACGGTCACGATTCGCTTCTGGCCAGTTCTCCTGATCGGCTTTGGCGCCCTGGTGGCGTTGGTTGCTCTTTCCGGAATCAGCGCGCTGCGTCGCGCCAGAGACAGCTACGCTGGAATCTCGCTTCTCTACCAGACGGAGCATCGCACGGAGCAGGCCACCGGAAATCTCCGTGACGCAGCCCAAAGCTCCGCCATTCTGGTCAGAGACTTCCTTCTGGATCCCGGAGCTTCGGTCACGGACACACGGCGTGCGCTGGTGAAGTCGCAGCAGTCCATGGCAGCCGAACTCGCCGAACTGAGTCGGCTGATCCCGCCCGAAGACGCTCCCCGTCTCGACAAGCTGCGCCGGGGCATCGACGAATACTGGCAAACCATTGATCCGCTGTTTTCCTGGACGAGCGCGCAGAAAGCGCATCTGAGTGCGGGATTTCTGAAGCGCGAGGTTCTGCCCCGTCGCCAGGCGGTTCTCAACCTTGTCGCGGAAATCCAGGCGCTGGCTTATGACAGCGTCCGGAAACGGCGCGGTGAAATCGACCGGCGCGAGGCGGAACTTCCTCTGCACGTCGGGAGGATCATTTTCGGAGCGATCTGCATGGCGTTTCTCGTCGCCGCCGCGAGTCTCTTCCGCATCTTCGAACTCGAACGGATCGCAATCCGGCAGCGCCGCGCGATGGAATCGGCGCAGCGCGAATTAAGAGATCTCTCGCAGCAGCTGGTCCGCACGCAGGAAGAGGAGCGCCGGTCTCTTTCGAGGGAACTGCACGATCAGGTTGGCCAGATACTGACCGCGGTGCGAATCAATCTCGGGAATCTCGAAGAGGCTCTGGCGGCGCCCGACGATCGGATTCGCCAGCAGATCGAACAGACCAAGAGACTCGCGGAACAGGCCCTGCGGTCCGTGCGCGACCTGGCGATGGGACTGCGTCCGGCGATGCTCGACGATCTGGGTCTCGGCGCCGCGCTCGAATGGCAGGCGCGTCAGCATTCGCGCTTATGTCACGTCCCCGTAACCGTTTCCATCGAGGGCGACCTCGGAGGATTATCCGACGCTCACCGCACCTGCGTTTACCGGATCGTTCAGGAAGCCCTCAATAACGCGGCGAAACACGCGCGCGCAAAAGCGATTCGCGTCAGCGTCCAGTGTCAGAATGACAGCGTCTCGATCGTCGTGCACGATGATGGTCAGGGATTCGACCTCGGCCAGTCCTCCCACGGTCTTGGGCTGGTCGGAATGAAAGAGCGGGTCCGGCAGCTTGGTGGAGACATTGTGATCGCTTCGGAGCCGGGTCAGGGTACCGAGTTGCTGGCCGAATTTCCGCTCACTCCGGCGGAAACCTGAGAATGGCGGATGTGACTACAACGAGAATCCTGCTGGCCGACGATCACGGGATTGTCCGGCAGGGTGTGCGCGCTGTCCTCGCGCGCGATTCCTCTTTTGAGGTGGTGGCGGAGACCGGTGACGGCCGGGAAGCGGTTCGTCTCGCCGAAACTCTGGATCCCGACATCGTCATCATGGACATCAGCATGCCCCGGCTGAACGGCATTGATGCGACTGCCCAGATCCTGAAACGAAACCCCCGGACCGGCGTGATCATCCTGAGCATGCACCCCGATGAGACGTACCTCATGCGTGCGTTGACCGCCGGGGCGAAAGGCTATCTCCTGAAAGACTCCGCCGAAGTGGACCTCGTTCGCGCCGTGCAGGCCGTGGCGTCCGGCAAACCTTTCTTCAGTCCGGCAGTCACAGAGATCCTGCTCGAGGATCATCTGCGGTACATGCAGCAGCGGAATCTGGAAGACTCGTATGAGTTGCTGACCGAACGCGAAAAGGAAGTTCTGCAACTCATCGCGCAGGGGATGTCGAATAAAGAAGTCGCGGGGGCGCTCGCGTTGAGTCCGTACACCGTCGAGAGTCATCGCACGAACCTCATGCAAAAACTCAATCTGCACAAGACCGCCGACATCGTGCTCTACGCCGTACGGAAGAAGCTCATCGGCTGAACCGCTGACAGAGCGCCCGGTTCAGACCAGGAGGGCGAGCGTCGCGAGAAACAGCGCCGGGATCATCGTCACGGCTCCGGTCTTCAGAAACATCCACCCGCTGACCTTTTCCCCTTCGCGTCGCAGCGCAATCAGCCAGAGAACGGTGGCGAGCGAGCCCGTTACCGAAAGGTTCGGCCCCAGGTCCACGCCGATGAGAACCGCATCGCGAAGATGCGCCGAAACGTGCGCCATTCGGACGGCGTTTCCCGCGAGGAGTCCCGAGGGCAGGTTGTTCATCACGTTCGAGAGAGCCGCCACCCCGAACGATGCCGCGAG
>DASZUZ010000552.1:0-2168 GCA_035547415.1 Bryobacteraceae bacterium
TCCACCCTGATCAAAATTCTCTCCGGCGAGGAGCCGGTTTCCGCCGGTGAATACACGCTCGGCCACAACGCCGAACCGGACTATTTCGCGCAGGACCAATACAAAGCGCTGGATCCGGAATCGTCGATTCTGGACGATCTGGCATCCGTCGCGCCGCGGGCGACCCAAACGGAGTTGCGAAACATCCTCGGGTGCTTCCTGTTCTCCGAGGATGACGTGTTCAAGCGCATCGGCGTCCTCTCGGGCGGGGAGCGGAACCGCTACGCTCTGGCGCGCATGCTCATGATGCCGAGCAATTTCCTGCTGCTGGACGAGCCGACGAACCACCTCGATATGCGCGCCAAGGACGTACTGCTGAAGGCGATCGAGGATTTCACCGGAACGGTGGTCTTCGTGTCACACGACCGCTATTTCATCGACAAACTGGCGACCCGGGTGTTCGAGGTCGCCGATGGCGGCGTGCATGTGTTTCCGGGCAATTACGAGGACTATCTCTGGCGGAAGAACGGGCAGAACGGGCAACCGGGGGCCGGGGCTCCCGCTGCTGCGGTGGCGAAGCCGGCGCAAGCGCCTGCCCCGGGAGTGAAACCCGTTGTTCCAGCCTCTCCGGCCGCGCCGGCGGCAGCGGAGAAGCCTGCGACTTCGGGTGACGACAAGCAGCGACGGCTGAACCCGATCAAGCTGCGGCAAATGAAAGAACGCCAGCGTTCGATCGAGGACGAGATCACGCGGCTCGAAGTGGAGATCGCGGATTTCGAGGCGGCGCTTTCGCATTTTCAAACCGCGGAGCAAAGCATCGAGATCGCGGGGTTGCTTGAATCCCGACGCACGGACATGCACAACCTGCTCGCCGAATGGGAAGATGTTTCTCAAACCATCGAGGCCAATCGCTGATGCTTCCGATCACGGAAAAACAAGTCATCGAAACCCTTTCCATGGCAAAAGCCATCGAACTGGTCGACCAGTCGTTTCGACAACTGGCCGACGGAACGGCGGTTAATCATCCCCGACGGCGGGTCATTCTGCCGACCGGCTCCATTTTGCATTACATGGCAGCGGGCAATCAGGAGTGGTTCGGGCTGAAGGCTTATTCGACCAATCCCAAAAGCGGAGCTCACTTTCAGTTCCTCCTCTACAGGTCGGCCGACGGGATTCCGGTAGCGACGATCGAGGCCAATCATCTCGGCCAGATCCGTACCGGAGCAGCGAGCGGCGTCGCAACCCGGTACCTCGCGAGGGAAGACGCGGATGTGCTGGGTGTAATCGGTTCCGGTTTTCAGGCTGAGACGCAGGTGGACGCGATCTGCCGAGTACGGAAGATTCGCGAAGTGCGGGTGTGGAGCCGCAAGGCCGAGGGCCGCGCCGAATTTGCCCGGCGATGCGCGGAACGATTTCGCCTGAACGTTCGCGCAACCGAGACGGCCAGGGAGGCCGTGGAAGGCGCGGGCATCGTGGTTACGGCGACGAGTTCCCGAGAGCCTGTTCTCCAGAGCGAATGGATCGCGCCGGGAACTCACATCAACGCCATGGGCTCGAACTGGACAACGCGACGGGAATTGCCAACCGATCTAGTGCTGGATCGCGCGGATCTGATCGCCGTGGACTCTGTTGAAGACGCGCACCTCGAATCGGGCGACCTGACAATCGCGCTGGCAGAACGGCCAGCCGCAGCCTTTCCGGGTGTCGAACTGGGAGACATCATCGCGGGCCGCCAGCGCGGGCGCACGTCGGCCGATCAGGTGACGATCTTTAAATCAAATGGCCTGGCAATCCAGGATGTGGTTTGCGCCGGATACGTTTACGAACAAGGAAGGCAGAAGTAGAAGAGGGGCAGCCCGGTGGCTGCCCCGTAGATTTATTCCTGCGCCGGCATCTGCTGTTCGACGTCCCGCCAGGCGCTGATCTTCAGCCGCCGGCAAACCCAGCATAGCTGTTCCGTTGCATTGGGCGTCGCTTCAGATCCGCACACGACACACTTTGCCGCCGATTTGATCCGGTCCGTTTCGATCAACTGTTTCGCTCCTTCGATGATCTCGGGGGCGATTACGGGTTCAGCGGGCGTCTGGGGTTTCCGTTTCATGTCTGCCTCCTTCCACTATGTCAAAACAACGGGGGCGACACAACCGAAGTCGTGCCGGTTCAGGCAGCCTGCCTCATGTAAAGCAGGG